>DAHUXF010000666.1 GCA_027307295.1 Acidobacteriaceae bacterium | reverse complement strand
TCAGCCATCTCGCTGATGCATCTGGCGCTGCTCAAGCATGGCGACCACGTGTTGCTGCCGGAAAGCATTTACGGCCCGAACCGCATGTTCTCCAACAAAGTTCTGCGCCGCTTTGGCGTAGAGGTGAGCTATTACGCTCCGTCGCTTGGGGCCGGCATAGCCGCAGAAATGCGTCCCAATACGCGGATGGTCTGGTGTGAGAGTCCCGGCTCCATCACTATGGAGGTGCAGGATGTCCCGGCCATTGCGGCGGCAGCCCACAAGCATGGTGCAGCCCACAAACATGGGGCGCTGGTGGTAATCGACAATACTTGGGCTGCCGGAGTCTACTTTGACGCATTTGCCCATGGCGTTGACGTGACCATGCAGGCGGTGACGAAATACATTGGCGGGCATAGCGATCTGCTGCTCGGATCGGTGACGGTGCGTGATCCGCAGTTGTTTGAGAGCCTGGGAGAGACACATCAGGGCCTGGGTTTTGCCGCTTCACCGGATGATTGCAGCCTGGCATTGCGCGGCATGCAGACCATGGCTGTCCGGCTCAAGGCGGTGGAGCAATCGGCGCTGGAGTTGGCCCAGTGGTTGGGCCAGCGCCCGGAGATTGAACAGGTGTTGCATCCGGCCCTGCCGTCGTGTCCGGGACACGACCTGTGGAAGCGCGACTTCACCGGCTCTTCTGGGGTGTTCTCCATTGTTTTCGGTCAGCACTTCACCAAAGAGCAAGTCCTGGGGTTTGTGGATGCCCTGGAGTTGTTCAAGATCGGCTATAGCTGGGGCGGGGTAACCAGTCTGGCTATGACCTATGACATGAATTCACCCAAGCGCCCCGCATATGGGCACCGGCTGGTGCGTCTCTATACCGGGTTGGAAGCTGTGGACGATCTTAAGGCCGATGTTGCGCAAGCGCTGGCGAGATGTAAAAGCCTTTTACCACTGATTTCCACAGATGACACTGATTGTAACAAGAAGAAGTGGCAGCCGCGAATCAATGCACGTGAACGCGAGTCAGACTTGCTATGCACGCTTTTGTATTTTTTTACGGCTGATTTTTCAGATCAGTGGAATCTGTGTTGATCAGTGGTGAGATGCCCCACCATTTAGAATGGCTTTGCGATGCCGAACGATTCCAACTCATTTGATGTGCTGGTGGTAGGTGCTGGTCCAACCGGCATGGCTTCCGCCATTGAGGCGCAGCGCGCCGGCTTTTCCGTAGTGCTGATCGACAAAGGTTGCCTGGTAAATTCTTTGTATCACTATCCGGCGAACATGGTGTTTTTCACCACGCCGGAGCTGCTGGAGATCGGCGACATTCCCTTCACCACGGCGAACCAGAAACCCAACCGGCATGAGGCCCTGGAGTATTACCGCAATGTGGCCCAGCACTACCGTCTGAATGTCCGCCAGTATCAGCGCGTGCTCAACGTAACCGGGTATGACGGCGCGTTTCTCGCGCAGACGCGCGATGCCCACGGCAAAGTGCACGACTACTCCGCCAAAAAAATTGTTGTCGCCACCGGATACTACGATCTGCCGAACTACCTGGGCATTCCCGGCGAAGAGATGAGCAAAGTGCTGCATTATTACAAAGAGCCGCATCCATATTTTGATACCGATGTGCTGATTATCGGGGCCAAGAACTCAGCCGCCATTG
>DAHUXF010000665.1 GCA_027307295.1 Acidobacteriaceae bacterium | reverse complement strand
TCGCAACTGGTCTATGAAAATGCCAACTGGGCCACCGTCACCATGGGAGTTACACCTGAGTTTCTCAGCATTCGTGATCTTTCAGTCGCCAATGGTGCAGCTTTTACTCACCATGATGTTGATGCGGCTACCAAAGTTGTTCTGCTGGGCCAGACAGTAGCGGACAACCTGTTTGGTGACCTTGATCCTATCGGCAAGACCATCCGTGTAAAAAAGGTGCCGTTCAGTGTAGTCGGAGTGCTGGCGCGGAAAGGCCAGTCGCCCACAGGCCAGGACCAGGACGATATTATTCTGATTCCCCTCTCCACTGCTAAACGCAAGGTTCTGGGAAAAAAATCTGCCAACGCTGATGCCGTGGACTCCATCATGCTGCAGGCAGCCAGCAATCAGCAGATGCAGGCAGCGCAGGACGAAGCAGAAAGTCTGCTCCGCCAGCGCCACCATCTGCAGCCCGATCAGGACGACGATTTCTCCATCCGCAATATGCAGGAAATCTTTGCTGCGCAGGAAAGTTCTTCCCGCGTGATGTCGCTGATGCTTGCCGCTGTGGCATCTGTCTCCCTCATTGTGGGGGGAATAGGGATCATGAACATTATGCTCGTTTCCGTGCGTGAACGTACTCGTGAAATCGGGTTGCGCCAGGCCGTCGGCGCAAAGACTCATGACATTCTTACGCAGTTTCTGGTGGAAGCCGCGACGCTTTCCGTGGCCGGGGGGATCGTAGGCATTGCCTTGGGCGCTGGTACTTCATTTATCGTCTCCCGGATGGCCCATTGGCAGACCGTTGTTGGTCCTGGTGCGGTGTTGCTGGCAGTCTTTTTTTCTGCCTTGGTTGGGATAAGTTTTGGCTATTATCCGGCAAGGAAAGCGGCATATCTGGATCCGATTGAGGCCCTTCGTTACGAGTGAACATGGCCTTTTGTTTGGAGTTAGCCAGTCCGGCATGTAGCCGTGATCTTGGGCCGCATTTGGGCTACAATATCTGGCATGGCTTTCCGATCGACCGCACCAGCCTTTGCAAAAAAGACAACCAAAACGCCGCCCCCGGAAGATACGGGAATGGAGTCCTCTTATCTGAAGGCCCTGGGCGAGAAGCAGACGCAGGTCAGCGTGAAGCTGCTGTGCGGCGAAATCTTTCGTGGCTGGATTGAGTATTACGATACCGGCATGGTCCGTCTGACCCGTGAAGGCGAGCCCAATTTATTTATCTTCAAGCATGAGATCATGTACATCGCAGAAGATGCCGGGCGCCGCGCGCGCTGATGTCCACGCACAAAAACTACCTCCATCCCATGCAGGAAATGGCCCGCGAAGCGGGAGCCTTGCTCATGTCATTCTTTGGCAAAGTAGCCATTGAATATAAGGGCGATGTTGACCTGGTCACCAAGGCCGACCGTGCTTCAGAAAAGATGATTGTGGAGCGTATCCGCCAGCAATGGCCGGAGCATGACCTGATTGGCGAGGAAGGCAGCCGCAGGGAAACAGGCAGCGACTTCCGCTGGTATATTGATCCCCTGGACGGCACCACGAACTTTGCTCATGGCTATCCCGTATTCTGCGTTTCCATGGCGCTGGAATATAAGGGTGAGCGAATCGCCGGCGTGATCTATGATCCCACGCGCGATGAAATGTTTGCTGCGGAAAAGGGCAG
>DAHUXF010000664.1 GCA_027307295.1 Acidobacteriaceae bacterium | reverse complement strand
GAGGCCACCTTGGCGTCAATCCAGCGCAGGGCAAAAGCGCCCTGCACATAAATATGGTGACTGCTGTTGATGGTTGAGACGTCGCCGGGAATCAGGATCGGCCGGAATGCCTGCGTGGCATTCGACGTAAACGTTTCACCCACAACCACCGCTACCTCTGCCTTTTGTGCCAGCGCGTACGTCGAAACACACCACACCATCAGCAAAACTGAAGCGCGTTTCATCCTACGTCCTTTCCATGGCTGCTCGCGAATTTGCATCTGTGACTACATCTATGACTATAAGATAGTTGCCGGCCGTCAAAAGGAAAAACTTGAGGCTGGCGTAAAGTGATTGCCCTGATGTAGAACGGCTTACTTAGAACCGCAACACCAGTCCTCCGCCGACCAGAACGTTGTGATGATGCAAGCCGCTCTGTCCGGTCCCGTTCAGAATACTGATCGCGCTAAAATTTGGGTCGCCGGTGACAAAGTCGCGCACCTCAGCGCGGAACCCCAGCAGAGGAAGTCCGGTCTTGAAATCCAGGCCGCCGCCGTACTGTATGGCTCCTTTGTTGGTGGTGGGTCCGGAATCAAGCGAGTAGCGTGCCCATCCTCCACCGGCGCTCACCCAGGGAGAAATCGGCGCACCCGGCAATACCTTGAGCCTGAGCGAGGGTGTAATGAACACAGTTGAAAGTTGGTCGATCACGCCTGATGGAGTGCTGGAAAGAGACAGGTTCTGCGTCGGTATTCCTGCCAGCGGCAATTCCACGTGCAGTGAAACCAGTTTGGCATCAGCCAGCCGGACGCCAACTGTGCCTTCCAGAAACATATGATGGTCGGTCTTGACGTTCAGAAACGTGGTCGAAACAGGACAAAATGGTGGCGTACATGGAACGGCGAGCACTTGCTTGGAGTCGGAGACAAACGATCCGCCCACAACAAATGCAACGTCAGCCTTCTGCGCCAGTGCCCACGTGGATGCAAAAACAATGACAATAAGAATAGAGAAGCGCTTCATCAAAAAGCTCCTGTGATTGGCATTCAGCCTGTATTTTTTGGACGCTGAAATCTTCAGATGCAGAATCCAACCCCAAGGTTCACAAGAACTCGCGCGCTCCGGCCCATAGAGATGATGACGAAAGTTCAGGCCAGGGCGATGACGTCGATCTCCACCGATACGTCCTTTGGCAAGCGGGCCACTTCCACCGTGGACCTGGCCGGCGGGGCGTTCTTGCAGATTTTTCCGTAGACTTCATTCATCTGTCCAAACTCAGCCATGCTCTTGAGGAATACCGTGGTCTTCACCACTTTTTCCCAGCCGGTGCCCGCTGCCTGAAGAATGGCCGTGAGGTTTTTGAGCACCTGCTCGGTCTGCGCTTCTATCCCGCCGGTAATCAGGTTGCCGGTGGCTGGGTCCAGCGGAATCTGCCCCGAAATAAACACAAAGCCGTTTGCCTTGATGGCCTGCGAATACGGCCCAATGGCCTTGGGTGCGTTGGGAGTGGAAACAACATCTCGGGTGAAGCCGCTCATGAATGTCCTCCAGAAAAGTCTGTCGGCAAAATTTTCGCTGATATTCGCGGATAAGACAAATCTTCAAGACTTTCGCCGCAGAGGAATGCAGATAAGCGCAGATCGGAGGGGAGTTGGGATGCGGCACGGCTAGTTTAAAGCCCGTGCCCCTA
>DAHUXF010000663.1 GCA_027307295.1 Acidobacteriaceae bacterium | reverse complement strand
GTGATGAGTTTCTGGTCCCCACGCCCAGTTATCCGCTGTTTGATTTTCTTGCAGACGTGAATGACGTAAAGCTCATTCACTATCCACTGTTTTACGATCACGGATGGCACATTGACCTGCACTGGCTTGAGCGTGCCATTACACCGGCGACGCGCGGCATCATCCTGGTCCATCCCAACAATCCCACCGGGCACTATACCCGGACCGAAGAGACTGCAAAACTCAACCAACTCTGCTCCGCAAATGGCCTGGCCATTGTGGCGGACGAGGTCTTTTTGGATTTTTCCCTGACCCATGCACCGGGAAAAAGTTTTGTCGCCAATACAGGCGCGCTGACTTTTACCACGAGCGGAATTTCAAAGATTGCCGGCCTGCCGCAGATGAAGTTGGCCTGGCTGGTTGTCAGCGGCCCGGAAGACATGAAGAGGGGAGCGCTTGCCCGGTTAGAGTTGATCGCTGACACATATCTCTCATTGAACACGCCCATCCAGCTTGCGGCGCCTGTCCTGTTGAAACAGCGAGACGGTTTTCAGCAGCAGCTTATGGCCCGTGTTCGCAGGAATCTTGCAGAACTGGATTCCCAATTGGCAACTGCGCAAAAGGCCAGCCGTCTGGATGTGCAGGGCGGTTGGTATGCCGTGCTGCGAATCCCGGCCACGCACAGCGATGAAGACCTGGCACTTGAATTGTTAGAGTTGCATGACGTGCATGTTTATCCAGGGCATTTTTATGATTTCCCCGGCGAGGGCTATCTAGTTCTGAGCTTGATTACTCCGGAGAGTGACTTCACAGAAGGCATCAGACGGCTACTAACTTTGATTTGAAATGCAAAACATAAGGCAGAAAGGCAGATCAGATCTTTTCTGCTCGCAAAGTCAGGTCGCCTACGCCCACATGCGCATGCAGCCGGTACTTGCCGGGGCCAACCGTCTTGATGGAGCGCCACAAACCGTTTCGGGCCACCTTAAATATAGGTGCGTTGACGTCCCCTACACGTACAGAGAAATCAGCCCTGGCATAGTCTTCTGGATGGATGGCACAAAGCTCCAGATTGCCGGCACGAATTTCAATGTCTTTGTTGCCTTCAACATCGCCTACATGCAGGCCGCCTGACAGCATCCTGACCCTGAGATCGGTTTTGCGCGGCACCTCAATTACAGCATGGAAGTTCGACTTTGGCCCCGCAACTTTCAGGGAATTTTGCCCATGCCCAGAAGCAATGGCAACATGTACTTTGAGAATGTCTCCGGGATTCGTCTCCGCATACACCACGGCAATGCTATCGGATTCGCTGGCAACAATCTCATAGTCGCCTGAGCCTAATTCAATGGAAAGAGGCCAGCTCGGGTCAGGCCGCAGCTCATACCGGCGTTCATGGCTGACTTGTGCTGAAGCAAAAGTCATAGGCAAGATAAGCAGGAAAGCAAAAAGAGCCCTCATACACCCCTCCGTCCTATCTATATACGCCGAGGGAATCGAAAAGGTTCCTGAAATTCATGATTTATTTGTGTAGCTCAGAAGCAGGAATGGAGCTAGCCTGCCGCAGTTTATATCTTTGTATCTTCCCGGTTGCAGTCTTGGGTAGTTCCTCAACTATATGGAACGTTTGCGGACACTTATGTGGAGCTAGCTTTGATAATACATATTGACGTATCTCATCAATAAGTTGC
>DAHUXF010000662.1 GCA_027307295.1 Acidobacteriaceae bacterium | reverse complement strand
CGCTTCCCATGGACCGCCTGCTCTGTGGCGATGTTGGTTATGGCAAGACCGAGGTTGCCATGCGTGCCGCCTTCAAGGCGGTGCAGGATAATAAACAAGTAGCCGTCCTTGCGCCGACTACTGTTTTGACTTTCCAGCATTTTGAGAGCTTCAAGCGCCGCTTTGCCGCGTTCCCCATCACCATTGAAATGATGAGCCGCTTCCGCAATGCCAAACAACAGAAAGAAACTGCGGAAAGGATTGAGCAGGGCAAAGTGGACATCGTGATTGGCACCCACCGCCTGCTTTCCAAGGACATCAAATTTCAAGACCTTGGCCTGGTCATTGTGGATGAGGAACAGCGTTTTGGCGTACGCCATAAGGAACGCCTGAAGCAGCTCAAGAAGGAAGTGGATGTGCTTACCATGTCCGCAACTCCTATTCCGCGCACCCTGCATATGTCCATGGTGGGCATGCGCGATATGAGCATGATTGAGACGCCTCCCAAAGATCGTATGGCCATCCAGACCGTGGTGGCTGCTTATGACGAAAAGCTGGTGAAGTCTGCGCTGGAGCATGAACTGGAGCGGGGCGGACAGGCTTATTTCGTCCACAACCGCGTTGAGTCGATTTACGAAATTGCCGCCAAATTGCAGGAGATGCTGCCGCGAGCGCGGGTGATTGTGGGCCATGGGCAAATGTCAGAAGGCGAACTGGAGAAGGTGATGTTTGCTTTTGTCCGCCATGAAGCGGACATACTGGTGGCTACAACCATCATTGAGAATGGCCTGGATATTCCCCTTTGCAACACCATCATCATCAATCGCGCTGACCGGCATGGTTTGTCAGAGCTCTATCAGCTACGCGGACGCGTAGGACGATCCAACCGGCGCGCGTATGCTTATCTGCTGGTCCCCGCCGAACAGGAACTCACTCCAATAGCGCGCCGCAGGCTGGCAGCCCTGAAGGAATTCTCAGATTTAGGCGCTGGCTTTAAGATTGCCGCGCTTGATCTGGAATTGCGCGGCGCCGGTAATTTGCTGGGTGGCGAACAGAGCGGAAACATTGACGCTGTTGGCTTTGAAATGTATACCGGCATGCTGGACCGCGCCATCCGTGAGCTGAAGGGGGAAGAGCTGTCAGATAAGGTCAGCACGCAGCTCAACCTGGGCATTGATCTCCGCATTCCACACAGCTATATCGCTGAAGAAAACCAGCGCTTGCGCATGTATAAGCGCGCCGCTGGAGTGGAAAATGAAGCGGCCCTGGAAGATGTGCGCAAAGAACTTCAGGACCGCTACGGAGAGCCGCCACCGCCTGTGCGTTATCTGTTGACCGCCGCCAGCCTTAAACTTCTCTCCGAGAGGATCGGCGTATTGGCGATTGATCGCAAGCGTGATTCCGTCACAATCAAGTTTACGGAACAAGCGGCCATTGATCCCGAACGGCTGGCGCGTTTTGTCGCCCAGTCGCGTGGCGCACAGTTTTCCCCAGGCGGCGTAATGAAGTTTAATTTGAAAGGCACCCAGCCGGAAGCCATCATTGACCAGATCAATGGCCTGCTCCGCGAGTTAAGCCCAGAGGTTGTGGCGCAAACCTGGCTCCAGCCAAAATAGTGCTTTACTCCTGCGATAATCCGCCTCCTGCTATAGTCCGCCTCCTGCTATAATCCGCGCGTTGCTATGAAAACATTT
>DAHUXF010000661.1 GCA_027307295.1 Acidobacteriaceae bacterium | reverse complement strand
GCGGAAACACTCCACGATCAAAATTCTCTTTGCAAAATCCCAAGATTTTAAAAACCAGATTCTAAAAATCAGAAAGATCACTTCTGGTAAGGAAACACATGACAACCAAGACTTATAGAATTGCCAACTCCACGGTAGTCGAGCCTTTGATTAATCAATGGGCTGTATGGTCAGACCTGATTTCTCCGGCGCCCTACAGCATGCACATGACGCACTACCAGGTCCCAACGCTCACTTCCTATCTGCAGAATCCGGACCTGCATTTGAAGGCAGCCCGCAACCCGAAGCTGATGGGCGGACCTTTTGTTGACATACCCAAAGAACGCCGCAATGAAGTGGAAGCGCTCCTCCAGAGCACGCAGCGGGACCAGCAAGCCAATACCGAACTGGCGAAGGCAATTGCGCAGCTATATAACATGCTGGACAAAGAAGCAAAAGGACAATGCCTGGAACCTTACTATGAAAAAGTTCCGGAGCCGCTCAAGGGCAATGTTGAATTGCTTTATGACTATTACAATCATCCCATTGTCCGGGTCATTGAGCCGCTGTTATACCGCAGCAGGAATTACAACGAAAACTTGCAGTCTTTCCGCATTTTCCAGCCGGCGCGCGATGACAGCCGGCGGTTCTTCCTCAATACTCCTCATCTTCTGGAAAATGGCGAGACCGACTGGAAGACCGCCTTCGCGCATCCCAGTGTCGATCAGTTCTTTTCGCTCGATCGCAAGACCCGCCCGCTTGGTGAAATCGCTGAGTTGCTCCATCTGAATGAGCAGCAGGTAAGCCAGCTGCAACCTATGTTGTCCGACGAACCGGTAAAGAAGCAGGAGCCGTGGAACGGACCGAAACCGCGCATCCGCTATCTGGGACATGCCTGCGTTCTGGTTGAGTGGAAGGGAATGACGATCATGACCGATCCATGGGTAGGCGCGATGCCGCGCGAAGGAGGCATGGAGCGCATTACCTATGAAGACCTGCCTGAACACATAGACTTTGCGCTTATCACGCACGGGCACCATGACCATTTTGTGTGTGAAACCCTTCTGCGTTTACGGCACCGTCTGGGCACGTTGGTGGTCCCGAAATCTTTTGGTCTGTTTTATGCCGATGTATCGCTGAAACTTGCCGCCCAGACCATAGGGTTCCGCAACGTTATAGAAATGGACCCGTTCGACTCCATTCCTCTCCCGGATGGAGAGATCATCGGCATCCCCTTCTTTGGCGAGCATGCTGATCTGCCGCACGCGAAGGCAGGTTACGTGGTCCGTTGCGGGCAGGAAAAGATAATTTTTGCTGCCGACTCCAACTGCATTGAGCCCCGGATCTACACTCATGTCTGCAACAGCATTGGCGAGATCCAGACGGTGTTTCTGGGAATGGAGTGCGTGGGTGCGCCGCTCTCATGGTTATATGGCGCACTGCTGCCCGCCAAGGTGCAGCACGCTTATGACAAAACCAGACGGACCAAGGGCAGCGATTCCGCCGCAGCGCTGGCATTGCTGAAAGCCGTCAAAGGCAAGCGCGTGTACATCTACGCCCTGGGAAGCGAACCGTGGTTCAACTACAGCATGGGGCTGGGTCTTTCTGAAGATGCGCCACAGCTGAAGGAATCCAGCAAGGTGCTGGCAGCGGCGCAAAGTCTGGGACTGCTTGATGCGCAGAGACCATATGGCCAG
>DAHUXF010000660.1 GCA_027307295.1 Acidobacteriaceae bacterium | reverse complement strand
CGGCTTGCGTGGCGGCCTTTTGCAGGTCTAAATCCAACGAGGTATAAACGCGCAGCCCGCCTTCATGCACCTGGTCCGGCCCATATTTTTTCTCCAGATGGCGGCGTACCTCTTCCACAAAATAGGGAGCTGGAGAATTTTCCGGCTGGATGTTCAAGCGCAGGCCTGTGACCTTGGCCCGGCCCGCTTCTTCCGCGGTAATTTTGCCGTCTTCCAGCATGTTGTTGATGACCAGGTTCCGGCGCTTTAAAGCGCGGTCAGGAAAGTTGATGGGAGAATAAGAAACGGGGGCCTTCGGCAACCCGGCAAGCAACGCCGCTTCTTCCAGGCTGAGATTTTTTGCCGGCTTGTTGAAATAGTATTCCGCCCCGGCCTCAAAGCCATACACGCCATGACCCAGAAAAATCTGATTGCAATACATGGCAAAGATTTGTTCTTTGGTGAAATGCCGTTCTATCTGCAAGGCCAGCATGGCTTCCTGCATCTTGCGGCTGAAATGCCGCTCCGGAGAAAGAAACAGGTTGCGCGAGAGTTGCATGGTCAGGGTTGATGCACCCTGGGAGCGAGAGCCTGAGGCGACATCGCGGTAGGTTGCGCCCATCACACGCCAGAAGTTAATGCCCCAATGCCTCTCAAAGCTTTTATCTTCCGTGGAGAGAATGGCATCGCGCAGCACTTTGGGGAAATCCTCGTAAGACGCCAATACGCGCCGCTGCAGGGCAAACGAACCAATCTTCCGGCCATGAGCGTCATAGAGTTCCGTAATAGTGCTGGGGCGGTAACGTTCCAGCTCACTGATCTGCGGCAGGTCAGTAGAGTAGACAATGAGCAGCCCGATCATTGTTCCAAGAAAGGCTGAACCCAGGGCGAGGACGCTGAAGAGGACGCGTCCGACCAGCGGTTTCCCAGCAGCTTTCAATGCCGGAGACTGGGAATGGGACTTCATGGGAAGTTGTGAGAGCTAAGCCAGCATAGCATGATTTCTGCGGAAGATGCCCATGACGATCGGGCAATAAGAGCATGGAAGCCGCAGTATCTTCGGCCAAAAATTGCCACGCTGCGAATAACTCAAGCTGTCTATCAAGTCCTTTGCGGAAAATTGCGCAAATGCACAAAAAACGCTTAAATAAACCACCAACGAAATAGTTATCCACAAATGAGGAATGAAAATGGCTGACGATAAGCCAAAATTATCCGAACACGCGCGACAGTACATCACTTGGGGAATCTCAATCGCGTCTGTTGTCTTAAGCATTTATGTCTTATTTGATAATCGCGCTGCCCGTCGAGAGACCCAGCATCCTTACATCGGTATTGACGACGTTTATGTTGAACCCGATTCACGGTTTGAGATTGTAGGAGGAGCTTTTGGAAAGGGTACGGTAACCCGGCCCGGAAGCATATACGCAGTCCTCCGGGTGTATGGCAACAGTCCGGCCCTCATCACTTCTTACAAAATCGATTGTTTTTCCGGAGAATGGATGGCGGGAGAAGACTCGTATCCGCAACTAACCCTACTGCCTGGAGCAACAAAAATATTCACCTGCGACAGGTTCTACGCTAACGGCAAGAAGACTAATTTAGACGACCCGAAAACAATTGCGATATGGACGCTCGTTAAGCCCATCCAAATCAAACTTACCTTTGAATACGAAGACATTTTTCACAGAAAAGAGACCAAGGG
>DAHUXF010000065.1 GCA_027307295.1 Acidobacteriaceae bacterium | reverse complement strand
AGAAAATGCCAGGGCTGGAGATAGAGATTGCTGAAAAGTTGGGTCCTGGTGGAAAGATTTTCGCTGGTAACAAAATTATTTCCTGACCGTCCAGCCGGCCCCAGCACGTATGGAAGATTTCCCAGCGGCACTGACGTGTTTCTGCTGCGATGGAAGCCCCCGCCAAACTCCACCAGGGTAGACCCTGCAATCGTGATCTGGTCTTTCAGACCTAATAAATAAAGATAGGAATGGTTGTGCAGGGAAACTGAGACTGGATCAAAGGCCGTAATTCCGGAATTCTGCGAGTCCTGTATGTTGAGCAGGACATTGCCAGTCAGCACATTGCCGGGCGTGAGATTCATGCGCAGGCGGGCCAGATCGGCTGTGCGCCAGATGTGGTTCGTGTCCGCGCCTTCCGGCAGCTCTTTAATGACGTTGTTGTCGACCTCGCCTTCATGCGAAAGGTTGAACCAGATTTTGTTGCGCAAAAGCGGCCCGGAAAAATAAGCCCGAGGCGTCCAGTTGTTGAGATGAATGCCCCTGAAGGTTTGCAGCGTTGGAATAAAATCCGTGACGTTGACGCGAAAACGATTGTCGCCATCCTGCACTTGCAGGTCCACCAGCCCGCCTGAGCCTTTGCCGTATTGCGCTGAGTAGCGGCTGCTGCGCACGTCAATTTTGCGCAGCGAATCAGGATTGAGCCGGATGGTGAGCGCGCCTGTGGCCGGCTGGCTTACTTCAAAACCATCTATATAGTCCTGGATTTCCTGCATGCTGGCCCCGGCAATATGGATCTGTCCACGGTCGCCCAGAACTCCGGGTATATAGGGCAGCACGTTGCGATAGTCACGCACAGTCGGATACGGGATATTGGAAATATCGCTGGCAGTAATTGCCTGCGCGCTGGCGCTCTCTTCCGGATCAATGGGAGAAAGCTGGGCCGTGACCTCTACTTCTTCTTTATATTCACGCACCGGCTGCAAACGCACTTCCACGGGGGCCGTTTGTCCCGCAACAATTTCCAGATTGGCAACTACGGTGGTGTAAAAGCCCTGCTTCTGCAGCAGTACCTTGTAGTTTCCCGGCGGCAGCTGCCGCAGCGACGCGGTGCCGGTTGGCGTGGTCCGTTCTTCGGCCACGGTCTTTTCATTCTGCTGCACACTCACAATCACCAAAGAAAGCGGCTGCCCATTCTGGTCCATCACAGTAACGTGCAACTGCCCGGAGGAGAGAGAAGACGCCTGAACCAAGGCCAAAGGCAAACGGTAAGGCCCGCCCCATGCCATGCCGCTGAACAGGAAGACAGCAAACAGGCGTAGGTTGGCTTTAGAAAACATGGCAGTAATCACGACAAAGCCCTAAAGACGAGGCCCAACTCATTCCCTGTCCTAAAATCCGGCTACATTCTATGCACACGCAAGCTCCCATCACCAGATTGCGATTGGTGCTTGGCCGCAGGGTCATGATATCCAGGTGACCGGCTTACTCGGGCTGTGAGTGCCCCGAAGATTCCACAATGATTGGTTGCGGCTTCCTGATTTCGGTCTTGCCCGTTTCAACTTTGGGATCGACGCGCTCAGGGGGCCGCGACCGTTCATCAAACTTGCCGAAGATCATCTTGCCCGCGGTCGTCTGCAGGACCGAGGTGACGGCGATGTCGATGGTCTTGCCGATCATCTTGCGGGCGTTGTCGACCACCACCATGGTTCCGTCATCAAGATACGCCACGCCCTGGTTATACTCTTTGCCTTCTTTCAGAATGAAGACGCGCATGGTTTCGCCGGGCAGAACAATCGGCTTGAGCGCATTGGCCAGTTCGTTGATGTTCAGCACTTCCACGCCCTGCAACTGGGCCACCTTGTTCAGGTTGAAATCGTTGGTGATGATCTTGGCCTCATACATCTTGGCCAGCTCAATCAGCTTCAGGTCAACCTCGCGGACCGTGGGGAAATCATCTTCCACAATCTGCACGTTAACGGTAACGATCTTCTGGACGCGCTGCAGAATGTCCAGCCCACGCCGTCCGCGGTTGCGCTTGAGCGAATCGGCGGAATCGGCCACCAGCTGCAGCTCGCGCAGTACAAATTGTGGGATGACCACCACGCCGTCAAGGAAGCCTGTGTCGGCAATGTCCGCAATGCGGCCATCGATGATGACACTGGTATCCAGAATTTTGAAGCTCTTGCGGGACTGTTTTTCTGAGCCAAAGATCCCGCCCAGCGCAGCCAGGTTCAGCAGATCACCCTTGTTGGCCCCCACCACCAGCCCAACATAGGACATCAGCAGCATCACCATGAGCATGAGAAAACGCTGTGATTCAGAATGCGTGATGCTGTTTTTGATGACCACGCTGAAAAGATACGCGCCCAGGATTCCCAGGATGCTGCCCATCACGGCTCCAATGAGCCGCTTGAGGCTGACCACGCGCAGACGCGCTTCAAACCAGACGACGATAAGACCAATAAAGATTCCAGCGCAAACCGCCGCCCACTGCGGGAATCTGGCCAATCCGAATGGCTGCAGGTAATAACACGCAACGGCTACAACAGAAATGAAAACAATACGAATAATAAGCAGGTCCATAAGGACCCTCCCGACCGGGGACCGCTTCTGGCCAAATGAATACCTATGACGTTACCCAATACCCCAACGAATAAAGAAGCTGGCCCCACCAGCTCTCTTGCTCTTGCAGGCCTGAAAGACCATTTATCCTGCATGAATTCAAGTTCGGCACAGTATACATCAGCCCGGCCTTTCTCCATGCCACCTTGTTCGTTATCAACTAAGTAAATACCGCGTCCTCCTTCGCAATTGACCGGCATCGCTCCCGCAGGGCATCTTGGTTATCTCAGGTTTTCGCAGCAGATCCCCCTGTACAGCGAACAAGTTGGCCGGAACGTAGATGAGCGGCCTGGTTCTCCCGCGTGGGAGGACTTCCTAAAGCCGGCGCCGAAAATCTCGGGGGAGAATTGGCGCCGGTTTGACTCTATTTATCCACTTTTGGAGACTTGTATTCGCTTTGGTCCCGGCAAGAGCGTATCGACTTTCCCGGTTCTCGGGACCCACATTTGCAGAATAACCGCATGTTTCAGATCATGCGCCATGGGCTAGGCGAAAATCGAGATATTCGACTTGGACGATGCTTTGCCTTGGTTGCGGTAGACTGGCGTACCTCGGAGGCCTTCCGCCCACATTTGTACCCAAAGATTGCGTAAAATCTTCCTTTTCCGTAACGAATTTCGACACGAACCGATGTCTCTGCCCGCAACAACAGCCATCGTAAGCTACTCTGCAAGTAGTGGATAACTCTTTGCACAACGGTAATGTTGCTGGAATGGCACCCGATGTGCGACATTATCGACGCACCCTCTTTAATGTTAGGTACGGCGGTTTCTGTATGAAATCGAAATCAACGTCAGGTGGATATGGCAAAGAATAACGAAAAGCGCACGTATGAAGAGGCCGTCAGCTGGCTTCGCGACCACGGCTTCGACATTCTGGAAGCGCCGGGAACGCAGAACCGTGTATTTCTCAAGAAGCTCAACAGCTCCGCGGCCATTGAGAAGGCCGCCGATGGTGGAGTGCGTCTTTTTGCCAAGCCGGGCATTCTTATTGGCAGTGAAATCTCGCGCCTCATTGATAAGGGTTACCAGAAGTTTCTTAAGACCACCAAGACAGAGGTCCCCGCGACTGCCGATCACCTTCAGGCGCTGCACCAGTTTTCTGAAGAGCTGCGCGAAGCCACCGGTGAAACCAGCCTTTATAACCAGTCTCTTGGCACAGTGAGTGACCGCTACACCTATGATCGCGTTGAGAACCGCGATCTCCCTGAAGCCCAGCGGCCCCAGCGCGCATGGGAAGGGAAAAAGAACTCCAGCAGAAAACCCGCCTGAACGTCATGGTAAACACCGCTGCGGCAGCGCAGCGGCAAAGGCCCTCTCTGAGGGGTCAACCTTTCGTTAATTGTGAGCAGTGGGTTTTGGCCGTTTTCCCGCGCTGCATCCCGGCATGTTTTTTGACAATCCTATCTTCCAGCACCTAGACTTTACATCTCAACGGGAGTAGCACCATCTCTAGCCAATAAGGAGAATTCCTATTATGTTTGGGAAAAACATTCGATTACTGGCCGCGCTGTTTGCCTTGGCCCTGCTGACCAACATGGGTTTTGCACAGGGCGGCGGCGACGGCAAAGAAGCAGCCCCAGCCAAGAAGAGTTCCAGTGACGAGACAGCAAAGAAAACCAAGAAATCTGATCTGGTAGATATCAATGCCGCCACCAAGGAAGAGCTTTCCGCGCTTCCTGGAATCGGCGACGCCTACAGCCAGAAGATTATTGATGGACGCCCCTATAACACCAAGCGCGACCTTTTAACCCGCAAGATAGTGCCGGCAGCAACGTACGACCAGATCAAGGACAAGATCATTGCGCACCATGCGGCAGGAGCAACAAAAACAAAGAAGGGCGCCGCTGCTTCTAAGTAGAAGCCTTTCGGACTTGCGTGGCGCCTCGAATGGGGCGCCTTTTCTTTGTCGTGGCCATGCTTGCATCCGGTTTCTCTGCCCAGCCCACGCTAAAGACCGGCACCGATTCGCTGCGGCCCTTCACCTTCAGCATAGGCAGGCGGACCAGATCAAATACAGTGCCTACCTTCCTGGCCGTGGACTCAGAAATCAGGATCTGGCCACCCGTGGCGTTGGACATCAGCCGCTGCGCAGTGTTGACCGCATCGCCTACCACAGTGTAATCCAGCCGGCGGGGTGATCCAATATTGCCGGCAATCGCGTGGCCGGTATTGATGCCAATGCCCACGCGCAGCTCCGGCCATTTTCGCGCCGCCGCGTCCCGGTTCAACTCCACCAGCAGACGCTGAATCTGTATGGCCGAATTCACGGCATTGGCGGCATCATTGCCCTTGGAAATTGGAGTGCCATACACCGCCATTACGGCGTCACCCATGTATTTGTCCAGCGTGCCGCTGTTATCAAAAATCACGTCCGTAACGCGCGTGAAATATTCGTTCAGGATCTCCACCACGCGTCCTGGTTCCAGATTTTCGCTCATGTGCGTGAAGCCGCGAATATCGGCAAACATCACGGTGACTTCCTGGTTCACGCCACCCAGTCGAATGTCCGGGTTGGCCACCACCATCTCCGCCACTTCAGGCGAGAGAAAGCGCTCCAGGGCCGACCGCTGCAAGGATTGTTGCGCAATCTTCTCATGCGCCACCGTATTGTCAATGGCCACGCCCGCCTGCGCCGCCACCAGCGCAAATACGTTCAACTCCTCCTGCGTAAAGGCTGACGTTTTCTCCATGTTGTCCACATACAGGATGCCGAAGATACGGTCCGTGCCAATGAGCGGCGCGCACATGGCGGAGCGTAATCCGGAAATCTTCATGCTTTCGCTGCCGCTGAAGCGTTCATCGGCGGTGATGTCATCAATCAGGATTGGCTGCTTTTCCCTGCGGACCAGCTCCAGAACACTCTTGCTCAAAATAATCTGTGGGCGGTTGTCAGCGCCGGAAGGGTCGCGATAGCAGACCTCGGTCTGCGTGGCCCCTTCTCCCTGCTCATCAAACAGCATGACAAAGCCGCGTTCCACGCCTTCAATGCGGCACGCCAGTGAGACCACCTGCTCACAGATGCCATTCAAGCCAAGCCTGGAGTTGAGGGCCTTGCCGGCCTCATACAGCACGGTCAGCAGGTAGTTTTCCCGCTTCAGCTTTTTAATGCGAGTACCCAGGTCCAACTGGTCACTGCCGGGAGCTTTGGCGTCCTGCTGTGGCACGGCGGAATCTCCGTGCCGCTGCAGCACCTGGTTCAGTGTGGAAGGCCATTTGCCGCGCCGGACCTGAATCCCCTTTTCATCCACGGCTTCCAGGCGCAGCTCATAACGGCCCACAATAACAATGTCGCCATTTGCCAGTTCGGTTTCGTGAGTAATTCTCTGCCCGTTGAGAACCAGGCCATTGGTACTGCCACGGTCGGCAATGAAAATGGAATTTTCTTTAAGCTTGATGACCGCGTGAAAGCGGCTTACGCTGGAGTCGTTCAGGACAAGATCATTGGCATTGCCCCGGCCCAGGGTGAGCACCGGCTTATTCAGTTCAAGAATGCCGCTTTTTCCATCGGGCGAGGAGATGATGAGCCGTGCCATATTGTGCCGTTATTGTTTCTCAAGGATCTCGTCAATATTCACAACACGGCCTTTTTGCACCCTGACGTTCCGGTGCACGGATTTGTACCCGCTCAGTTGCAGAACAATGCTGTAGACGCCCGGATCAGCCGGCCAACGTGCATTGGTCTTTTTCGGCGCCGGTTTGCCGTCAATGATGATGGACGCGCCTTCAGGATCGGTACGGATATGCACCAGTCCCTTGCCTTCAGGGACTGTGTCTGAGCCGAAAATGCGGCGCAATAAATTGGTGCTCTTGGCATCCTCCGTCTGCTGGTTCGCGCTGAGCAGCACCGGAGAAAAACTTACCGTCTGCCCTTCAGAAAAAGAAGCATCCATGGATGCATCCTTAAATCCCGGCTTTTTTACCGTCACCCGGTGAGGGCCTTTGTCCACGGTCAATTGTGCGGGTGTAATCATGCCGCTATCTTTTCCATCAACCCACACGCTGGCGGCTTGCGGGTTGCTGGAAACCACCAGCGTTGATACCGCCGGAGTCAATTCCGCTGTCACATCCACGCTCTTGCTGGTGCTGGATTCCACCAAACGTGTCTGCTGCAAATAACCTGCCTTGGTGAATACAATGGTGTGGTTCCCCGCAGCCAGGTGTGACGCAGTAAATGGAGTAATCCAGTTCGGTTCACTCCAGCCGTCAATTTCCACTTTTGCGCCCTGCGGCTGCGATGAGAGCTTTAATTCACTCTGCTCAATAAAAACTTTGTTGGGTGAGCTGGTTGCTTTGAACGGTACTGTTTGTTTTTGTCCGTTGCCCTTGCGGTTGAAGTACCGCACGGTGGTATCCGAAGCAATCACTTCTTTTTCTGGAGTGGGCGCGGGGATGGCAATGGCGATGGGCTGCCGTTGCTGCTCAGCTTCTTTGGCCTTGATCTGCTCCGCCAGTTGGCGCATCTTCAGCTGCGTCCGATGATAGGAGTATCCGCCCATGGCAGAGCCCACCACTACAACTGCGATAATGGTGGCAATCAACTGGCTCCGCTTGGACTTAAAGATTTTGGTGGTAGGACGCCCCACGGCAACGGGCCCTTTGGCCGGAGCCGCTGCCGCCGCTCCCATCTGCACAGTGCCGCCGGAGACAACTTCCACGGGCAGCACCACCGTTTTGTCCTGCGGCTGGGCCGAGCCTGGCCGGGCCCCCCTGGAACCGGTGCGCACTGGTCCTGACAGTTTGTAATTTTCCAGATCGCGCACCATGTCCGCGCCGCTCTGGTAGCGATCGTCAGGCGCTTTGGCCAGTGCCTTGGTGACAATCGCGCTCAAACCGGGATGGACAGTCACATCCAGATCGCGTGGCGTGATCGGGGTCTCATTGACAATCTTATAGATGATGGTGGTAACGTTCTGGCCGACGAACGGCTTTTCGCCCGTCAGCATTTCGTACAGAATTACGCCCAGGCTGAAGAGGTCAGAGCGCCCATCCAGCGGCTTGCCTTTAACCTGCTCCGGCGACATATAGTTCGGCGTGCCCAGCACCTGCCCGGTATTGGTGACCTGCCCGCCGGACTTTGCAATCCCGAAATCCATGATCTTCACCGTGCCGTTCGGCGTAATCATGATGTTGGCCGGCTTGATGTCACGATGAACAATTCCGTTGGAGTGCGCGTAATCCAGCCCACGGCTGATCTGTCTCGCCAGTTGCAGAACTTCATCGGTGGCCAAGACCCGCTTTTCCGTAAGCAGCTCATGGAGCGTGGTTCCTTCAATGAACTCCATGGCAATGTAGAAGATGCCGTCCTGTTCTCCGGCGTCATAGATGGTGACGATGTTGGGATGGTTTAATACGCCGGCAGCGCGGGCTTCATTCTGAAAACGACGCACCATTTCCTGTGCATCCAACCCATGCACGTCAAGCCGCATGGTTTTGAGCGCAACGGTCCTGCCAATGGTGGGATCAAGGGCCTTGTACACAACGCCCATGGCGCCGCGGCCGAGCTCACCCGTAATTTCGTACCTGCCAACGGTTTGAAGAGACATCATGGGGGCTATTTTTTGCGACGCAGGTGGCGCCCTCGTCTGTCTTGGGGGAAGAGACGTACAAACTTTCCGGCACTTCTGTTGGAGATCAAAAATCTCTCCAAGTCTTGAGAAAATAACCTATTTGAGCGCCCTGGGTCAATGAATGCCCATATTTGTCATGTGACTTTAGTTTGTCTTGCCATGTGCACCAAAAATGTTTCAAGAAAAAGCCTTAGAAGAGGAAGGGCGAATCGCCTTACAATGGCCGCTTATGCGCAACCATCTCATCGCTTTACTGTTGGTCCCGCTCTTTCTTGGCATACAGCCACAAACCACATCCGCGCCGTCCCAGAACAACACACCGCCTTCCGACTCTGAGGTGCAACAATCTGACGTGCAACAACCGGAAGCGCCGGCGGAAATCCGTGCTGAGATGGAAGAAGGCATCAAGCATGTCCTTGTGTCCCAGATTGAAGCCTGGAACCATGGCAAGCTGGAAGGCTTTATGCAGGGATATTGGCACTCGCCCGATCTCACCTTTTTCTCCGGGGCATCCATCACGCAGGGGTGGGAGCCCACGCTGCTTCGCTACCGCCAGCGCTATCAGGCGGAAGGCAAGGAGATGGGCAAGCTGGAATTTCAGGACCTGAAAATTGATGTGCTGGGAAGACGTGCCGCCGTAGTGACCGGAAAATGGCAGCTCACCATGTCCGATGGCAAACAGCCCCACGGCTTATTTACCCTGGTGATGAAAAAAATGCCGGCCGGTTGGCGGATTGTTCACGATCACACTTCCGCAGAGTGAAACCTTAGAATGAAAACTTTCTTTCTTAAGCATATATGTAAGATCAACGGCCACGGTGGCGTTGCAGTTCGCGGTAGACTTCGCTTCGGGAAAGTCCTGTCTCCCTGGCTAAAGCTTTGAGCGCAGCTTTCTCGTCAAGAGCCTGCTCCCGCATGATTTCTTCCAGCCGCTTCGCAAGATTTGGAGCGGGTCTTGTTGCCTGTTGCGCTTCATTCTTGCCAATCAACAAAGTAATCTCGCCTTTCAACTCGCGCGCCTGGGACTCGTTTAAAATCTTCCCCGCCAATCCCCGGACAAACTCCTCATGTACTTTGGTCAGCTCGCGCGCCAGTACCACGGGCCGGTCTTCCCCTAAAATTTCTGCAATGTCTTTAAGCGTATCTGCAATGCGATGTGGCGCTTCATAGAACACATGAACATGGCGTGATTCCCGCAGAGATTCCAGCAGCGTGCGCCTCTGCCCCAGCTTTGCCGGAAGGAAGCCATGGAACTCAAAATGATCGGTGGGCAAGCCGCTTGCCGCCAGCGCTGCAACCAGGGCTGAAGGGCCTGGCACGGGCACAACTGCAATGCCCCGCTCAATGGCCAGCCGGACCACGCGATATCCAGGATCGGCAATGCCGGGCATGCCTGCGTCAGAGACCTGGGCCACGTTCAATCCTGCTTCCAGCTTGCCCGCCAGTTCCTCAGCGCGGAAAGACTCATTGTGCTCGTGATAGCTGATGAGCGGCTTATCGATGCCGTAATGCTGCAACAGCTTTGCCGTGTGGCGCGTGTCCTCACAGGCAATGAGATCGGCCTCCCGCAGGATGCGGACGGCGCGATAGGTGATGTCTTCCAGGTTGCCAATGGGAGTGGCCACCACAAAAAGCGTGCCTGCTCTGGTGCGCTCTGGTGCTGCCATTCTGTCCTGTCTCTCTGGAATTCCAGCTCTGCGGCTCAAGCATAGCATCAGCCTGCTGCATCATTCGCATCCAAACGCAAAAGGAGACAAACCGAATGAAACTGGAATCTTTACACGAACTTTTTGTTGAGGAGCTGCAGGACCTTTATTCCGCAGAAAACCAGATTCTTGAAGCCTTGCCCAAGCTGATTGAAAAAGCCACATCACCGGAATTGAAAGCCGGATTCACCAAGCATCTTGAGCAAAGCCGTGAGCACGTACGCCGGCTGGACCAGATTTTTGACCAGCTTGGAAAAAACGTGGACCGCGAAGACAAGAAATGCAAAGGAATGGAAGGGATCATCAAGGACAACGCAGAATTGCTGAAAGCCAATGCCGTGCCTGAAGTCCTGAATGCAGGCCTGATTGCCGGCGCTCAACGTGTGGAACATTATGAAATCGCCGCCTACGGCACCGTCAGCACCTATGCACAACTCCTGGGGCGCAATGATTGGGTGCAGCTCCTGCACCAAACACTGAACGAAGAAAAAGAAACTGACATGAAGCTGACCGAGCTTGCCGGAGAAATTAATCTGGAAGCGCAGGCAGCCTGAGGAACCCTCCACCAAAAGCAGAAAGCCAGCGTGTTTGCGCTGGCTTTTTTACTCCCGTGCAGCTCTGCTAAAATCACACCAGTTTAAATTCTTGAATATCAGCTCAAAAAAGGTGCGTTTCCGTGCCGCTTTACGAATATCAGTGTAAAAAGTGCAAACACAAATTTGAAAAGATCCAGAAATTTTCCGATAAGCCGGTAAAGAAATGTC
>DAHUXF010000659.1 GCA_027307295.1 Acidobacteriaceae bacterium | reverse complement strand
ATTCGCTGACGAGGAGAGCCGGTTCCTTTTTATTTCCGCCCGATTCTCGTCCTTGTTCCGAGTTAAGGGCTGCGCTCTCCGGGGATTTCAGGTGGCGCCTGAAATCCCGCTTTTTTAGTCTGTAAGAGATACTTGCAATTTCTTGCCAGGCCTGTTCACAATGGCGGCCCACAAATGATTCCATGGGGAATATAGGGTTTTTATAAGCTTCGCTGCATGACCTTGCCCGGCATGGATGCCCTGGAAAGGTTGCTATTTCCCGAAATTTTTTTGGCCTTAGGTTAAAGGACTTGTATTCTGAAGTACGTTCTTCACTTAGCCAGTCATTTCCCGAAGACAATCCCGAAGCAAGGAGTTTTAATCATGACGCCAGAGCCAAAGCCAGCACCAGCAAAAGACCAGGGCTCGACGGACCAGTTGTCAGCGATCGGGAAATTTATAGATAAGTATTATCTAAAACAGCGGCCCTGGATACAGTCGTGGACGTTCATCGTATTTGTTCTGCTTTTCGCTTATGGGTTCATCAACTCGGTGAGCGGCATGCGCGTCATCAAGGGAAATTTATGGGTGGAAAAACCTCAAGGAACATGCGCACAAGCATCACGTGCCTGTTCCACGTATGCCCAGTTTTATGACATAAGATGGGGCACGCAGGAGTTTGTCAGCAATTCCAGGGGCGAATACTACGTCGCTGTTGGCTTTATGGACTATGTGAGAATGCTTGCCACCGGCAAGCACACAATAACGTTCCTGAAGGACGGGCAGGTAGTTGCCAATGAGACCCTGAAGCTGAACCGTCTGGATGGAGAGTTTAGTGACGTTACACTTCCTTTCGGACCGGGAAATACTGCTCCGGTGAATGCGAGCGAGGCTTTCAGTTTTTTGCCTGCGGTATGGGCGGGTATGCCACAAGGGACATACCGGCTCCTTGTGGAGGGAATCCGTCTGGCCGGCAGAGGGGTGAAGGCCGACGCTGGCTTTGAGTTGATGGTTGCAGGCACTACAGTTCAGATGAAGGACCTTGCCCATCAGGAGATGGTTGCAAGCCCCCTCCCACTGGTTTCTGATACCAATGTTGATTTAGGCTCCTCTTTCTATTTCCCTGTGCCAGGGGTCACGTCACTTCCGATCAAGGCAACGGTGAAGCTGACGATTCCCGGAGGAATCCGTCAGTTCTATTCCAATCAGGAAGAACAGTTCCAATTACCAAACCAGCAACCTCTGGGACAACCTATACAGCTCAATGGGTCCAACGGAAGTATTCTTTTCGTACGAATCGTTTATGACAGCGAAGTCAAACTTTTCCGGGAGTCAGATATCGCCAAGGACAGCGATAGGCTTGAACCTGCTCTCCTGAATCAGGGACTGCTGGTGCGCTGGTCCCAATCTCCGTTAGGGAAGGCCCAGAGCAGGGAAACCAACGCACTTTGGACAGGCAACGAAGTCCCCTTCGATGTAGTTCAGCGGCTTCTCCGGGTGGCGATCAGCGAGAAGATCCCTCTCAAGAAAATCCAATACAAGTATTCTTTTGCTTCCACAAATAATCTGAAGGAAATCCAATTTGGTTCGTCGCCTGCGTGCATCGGGCCTGACCATCCTCTGGTTCCAGAATCTATTTTGCAAAAGGCGGTCAATGCGGCGACCGAAGCGGATTTTATGAACGCAATCGCCCCAGTGAGTGACTG
>DAHUXF010000658.1 GCA_027307295.1 Acidobacteriaceae bacterium | reverse complement strand
AACGGCATTAAATCCCTCTTTCTCAATGGCCCTGTGGGGCGGCTTGAGGCCTTGCTGAATGCAGGCCAGCAGGATGCCACGCACGCTGCGCTGGTTTGTCATCCGCATCCTTTATTTGGCGGCACCATGCACAATAAGGTTGTGTACCATGCCATGAAGGCGCTGAACGGGTTTGGGCTTCCGGTGCTGCGCTTCAATTTTCGCGGCGCAGGCATGAGTGAAGGCGGGCATGATCGCGGCCATGGCGAGCAAGAGGATGTCCGCGCCGCGCTCGACTGGCTGGATTCCGAGTTTCATCTGCCGGTCCTTTTCTGTGGGTTCTCTTTTGGGGCCGCCACAGGGTTGCGCGTGGTATGTAGCGATGCACGAGTGGCCGGCGTGATTTCTCTGGGGACGCCCGTAGGCGTGGAGGGCCGCGTTTACACTTACCAGTTTTTGGAAAATTGCGCGCAACCCAAGCTGTTTATCAGCGGTTCCCGCGACCAGTATGGCCCACCCGAAGCGCTGGGAAAAGTGGTTGAAATTACTCCTGAACCAAAGGAAGTGGTCATTGTGGAAGGTGGCGACCATTTCTTTGAAGGACACTTACCTGAAATGCAGGCGGCAATTCGCGGCTGGGTCACAAAATACTTTAAGCCAGGTTGGCAGGCGGAAGCGATCTGATGTCGATTGCCCACAGCATGCGCTCCGCCGCGCGCGAGATGTTTCTCCACGCGCTTTCTGAGGCGAGCCTGGAGAAGGCCTTTGATCTTCACATGCATTGCGAGCGTGGAGTTCTGCGCGTGTGCGACGATCTTTATGACCTGCAATCATTCTCCCGCGTTCTATCGATTGCTTTTGGCAAAGCCGCCCACCGCATGGCGGAGATACTGGCCCGGCAGACGGGGAATGGCTTGGAAGGCATCATCGTGGACCCGACCCGCCATGCCTACCAGCTGCCAGGCTATCGTTATTTTGCTGGTGGACATCCTCAGCCCAATGCAGAATCTGTGCGCGCCGCGGAAGCGATCCTGAAATCTTTGAATACTTTGAATGAGCACTCGCTGGCCATTTTTCTGATCAGCGGCGGCGGTTCAGCGGCGGTGGAGAAGCCCGCCGATCCTGAAATTGCCTTGCCGGATCTGATCGCCACCTATAAAGCCCTGGTGCATTCGGGTGCGCCGATCGCACAAATCAACGCCGTGCGGAAACATCTTTCCGCGGTCAAAGGCGGCCGCATGGCCCAGGCCGCGCGCGGCGCGCAGCAGGTTTCCATTCTGGTTTCCGACGTGCCAGAGAATGCACTGGATTCACTTTCTTCCGGACCCACCATGCCCGATTCAAGCACTGTGGACGACTGCTATCGCATTGCGCATGAGCACCGTATGCTCGCAGACTTTCCCGCTTCCGTGCGTGAATTGTTTGAGCGCCGGGCGCTGGAAGAAACGCCCAAGCAGGACGATCCGGCGTTTGTCCGTTCGCGGTGGTGGAAAGTGTTATCGAACCAGACGGCGGAGCAGGCAGCCGCAGCATCTGCCGCGAAGCACGGCTTTTCTGTTGAGATCGACCACAGCTGTGACGATTGGGACTACGCCCGCGCGGCGGACTATCTGCTGGACCGGTTGCGGACTCTGCGTAAAAACTCTGGCCGGGCCTGCATTGTCTCCGGCGGCGAAGTTACGGTCAAAGTCCCTGCGCGCAGCGGTG
>DAHUXF010000657.1 GCA_027307295.1 Acidobacteriaceae bacterium | reverse complement strand
ATCATGAGGACGGCTTTGTGCGTTTTAGATCAAGCATTGCTTTCAGCAACACCATCCTGACGGAAGCTCTGATTCGCAACGCAATACTCGCCGCAATGGAGATGGTTGAAATCTATGCTGATCCGGTCGTTGATGTGCTGGGCCGCGGTAAGAGTGCACAGGAAGCATGGTTGGGCGTGAAGGCAAAACAGAATTAGATATTGAGGTTTAGTTAAGTTTTAACTTATCAGTGAAACAAGAATTTTAGTGTTCAAAGGAGACTTTATGAAAACTATCGGTACTGTACTCGGCAACATTTTTGGGGCCGTATTGGCGCTGGCGCTCACGGCGGCAATCGGTTTTTATGGATACCTGGCAGCAAAGCGTTTTGTCGCGCTCTTTGCCCGCCTGGAATTTCAGGTTGCGATGGTGACCGCCATCATCACTGTGGCCGTCTTGCTGGCGTCCCTGGTTATCTCCGCCAGCATTCGCCACGCCGGTGTGGAAAACAGGGAAGCACAGCGTCACGCCGACAAGGCTGAAGCTTACAAGCTTTTTATTGGACTATGGGAAGAGATGCTTCGCCCAGGGCAGAGAGTGGAAGCTGTAGTCCAGGCGTCGCGGCAGATGCAGGATGTAAATCATCTGCTCTTGCTGCATGGCTGCACGGCTGTGCTGAAGGCCCATGCGGCGATGCAGTCTCTCAATCTTCCAGAGGCCCGCGCACAATTTGCGAATGCCTTGCTGGCGATCCGTAAAGATCTTGGCCAGGAGTCGCGTGGATTAGAAGCGCAGGAGTTGCTACAGCTTCTGCTCAGCGAATCTGACAATTCGCATGGCGCTTCGCGGCCAGGCTCGCAGCATGATACGCAGCCGCGCGTTTCTCTGGCTCCGAACTAAGCAGCAAATCTCAAAATGCAAGAACCGGCAAGAGAGTGAAGCGAGATGGCGGCTGATAGAACCAACACGCAGCAACATGCAGAGCAGAAGTCTGCGGGTAAAGAGCAGAGCAGAGGCCCGGGCAAGCTGACCGGCGCCAATGGTCCGGTGCGGCCATCGTACCGAGCCGATGATGCGCCCTTAGTGAATATCGGTGACAGCCCCGCGGCCGGTCAGAGCCGTGGTCCTACACTGCCGCACATCCCCGTCCCTCCGCCGCGGGCCTTACCGCCGCGCACTTCGCCCGGTGCTCCTTTGCTCCGGCCTGCCTTTACCGTGTCAGCCTTCACCGCCGGAGGCGCGGGCAATGCGACGTTGACTCCTGGCGGCGACCTGCTGGTTGATTCTCCGCTTTTTCAGTCTTCAGCTCGGGTCCAATCGCCCGGCGGAGTGGATGTTCCGAACTGGGACATTGGCTATATCCAGACAGCCACGGAGCACTTTTTGGAGAACCGGTATCGCCACACCACCGAAAACTGGCGTGTAGCGGTTCCGGTTCGTGATTCTCTGGCGGGCACGCCGGCGCCCTGGTATCGCACAGATGCGCTAACGCCTGCGCGTCCGGGAAGAGAGTCGGCTGCCGCAATGGACGATCATCCCTTCCACCACGTTTCCTGGGATGACCCCAGAACTGGAGAGCGGAATGCCCTGATCACAACGACGCGGCGTTTTGCGCTTGCGGCATGGCTCATCGCGCGCCACCGCACGCAGCAGACGATCATGTTCCTGAAGAACATCGTCTGGAGCCTGAATTACGTAGTCAACGTGAACAG
>DAHUXF010000656.1 GCA_027307295.1 Acidobacteriaceae bacterium | reverse complement strand
AACACAGGTCGTGCCGATTATCCGGGCGCCCAGCGCGCGGGACCGCGACGTGTTGCTCCGCCGCATCCTGCACATGACGGACATGCAGTACCAGCAGTACTGGAGAAAGATGCGCCAGAGCCATAAAGGCGGCCGCGAGCCTATCGCGGTCGTCTCAAATGGCATGGAAGTGGAAGCCGTACTTAAGGAGAGCGGCGCCATTGCTCTTGTCCCAGTGTCAGATATCCATGGAGGAGTGAAGGTGTTAAAAGTTGCAGGTCATCTTCCCGGCTCCGCTGCTTATCCGTTGAAAACAGCCGCCGCGCGATAATGTAGCAGCAGTGAACGTTTTGCAGAGTGCTACTGTTGAAGTGCATTACCCGCTCCGCTGCACCAATGGCAAGTCAATGCTTTTTGGGAAATCCTGGATAAAAGTGATTTCCATGCCCAGTTTGCTGCCGGCGGTTTAACATTGGAGCGTGGTTTTTCGCCATGCTGGCAGCGCAGGCTGGCAGGAAACTCACGAAAGGAGAGATTCATGGTTGCAACTGCCCTATTTGTTCGTTTGGAAGCAAAGCCGGGAAAAGAAGAAGAGGTGGCCGGCTTTCTTAAAAGTGGCTTGCCCATCGTTGAACAGGAGCCAGCCACGGTGGCGTGGTTTGGAATCCGCCTGGGCCCCTCCACATTCGGTATCTTTGACGCATTTCCTGATGAGGCGGGCCGCCAGGCGCACCTCACCGGAAAAGTTGCCGCTGCGCTCATGGCGAAAGCCGGAGAGTTGCTTTCACAACCGCCTTCCATTGAAAAATGTGACGTCCTGGCAGCCAAGCTGCCTGGAAAGAACGTAGAGAAGGCCGCATAAAGCACAGCGGGCAGCGCCGCGTCTTGGGGAAAATACCATGACCGACCTTGGAAAACTTTTGCTGGTCCGTGGTAGCGTCATCATGATTGTGGGCGCGGTGCTGCTGCTTGCCGGTAAGTTCAATGTGCCTCTGGGCCGTATGCCCGGCGATATCGTATATCGCGGGAAAAATACTTCGTTCTATTTCCCCCTCACCACGTGTCTTATCATCAGCCTGGTTCTTTCCCTTATCTTCTGGCTGTTTGGCCGGGGACGTTGAGTTGGGGTCTGGGAGTTGGGGTCTGGCCCATTTCAGAATCAACGTCCTTTCCTCTACTGTTAAACTGCATCTGCATGTCGTTTGCTGACCAGCTTGGCTTCACTTTCGATCAGGCCCCTTCGCGCCGTATCTGGCGCGTGGCCGATCTGGTGAGCGCTGTCCGCACCACCGTGGAGCGTGGCTATGCCGACGTGTGGGTGGAGGGCGAGATCTCCAATCTGCGCCCTTCGGAATCCGGCCATCTTTACTTCACTCTCAAGGATGGCGGAGCACAGCTCCGGATTGTGATGTTTCGCAGCCAGGCGCGGCTATTGCGTTTTCGTCCGGAGAGCGGCATGCAGGTAATTGCTCGTGGGCGCGTGACCATCTATGACGCTCGCGGTGAGTTGCAACTCTCAGCCGAGTTTCTTGAACCCGTGGGCGCGGGCGCTTTACAGCATGCATTTGAACAGCTCAAGGCAAGGCTGGCCGAGGAAGGTCTTTTTGATCCTGCGCGGCGCAAGCCAATACCGCCTTTGACGCGACGCATCGGCCTTGTCACTTCACCGCGCGGCGCAGCGCTGCAGGACATGCTGAACATCCTGGCGCGGCGGCA
>DAHUXF010000655.1 GCA_027307295.1 Acidobacteriaceae bacterium | reverse complement strand
GAATGGAAGAGCAACTCCACCAGGCGGGAAGGATGGCTTTCACTCAGGTTCTGTTTGCCCAGCTTTTCCATGGCGGTAATGTAGGGCGTAACGTCAGCCACGCACTTCCAGCAATAGAGATCGGCCTGGCGCTCCGTGAAGCGCGAGTAAGCATTGAGCGCGGGCATGAGCAGCACAGAAAGCCCGCTGGCCACCAGCGCCAGCAGCGGCAAGTTGGCAAAGTCAGAAAGGTGCTGAAACATTTTTTGTTCGTCAATGGCCCAGCGTAACGCCGCATTGGCGGCCCAGAAGCCCGCAAGCGTCACCACTGCCTGCACAACAATCATCTTCACCATGTGTTTATGCACGTGGTGGCCGAGTTCATGGGCCAGAACAGCCTCAATCTCATCATTGCTGTAATTTTGCAGAGTGTCTGCCAGAATTATGCGTCGGGTATTGCCCAGACCGGTCAAGGCAGCATTCGCCTTCTTGCTCTTTTCTGAAAGCTTCCATTCGTAGACGCCGCGTACTCGCGTCCCGGCCCGCTCACTTAACCGGACCAGTCTGGCTTTCAATTCCTCATTCTGCAGGGGCACGAATTTATAGAACAGCGGGAACAGCAGCACCGGTGCGATTTGCGCAAAGAAGATGAACAAGGCCATGAAGATCAGCCAGGCAACGAACCACCAGTATTCCGGCGAAATCCGGATGATGGCATAAACAATTTCCGCCAGTACCGTTCCCAGGACCAATCCCAGCACCCAGCCCTTGAATTCGTCCTTGAGCCAGGAGCCCAGATGCTGGTTGGAAAGATTGAAGCGATGTTCCAGCCGGAAGCCGTAAAGGTCCAATGCGAATCCCAGCACCTTGCTGAGAATGCTGAGGAAGAACAGGTAAAGAAAGAGGTTGAGGAAGTAGCGGTCACCGCCTATTTTGATGGACCACGTATGTAGCGTGTTGGTCCAGCCGGTGGCCAGCAGCAGAATGAGAAAGCCAAAGCTGACGACCAGCTCCCCAATTTCCAGCCAGCGCCGGGCGCTGTTGTAACTGCGGGCTTCAGCCGTATCCGGATGCACGTCAGTCCCGGTCATGCTCATGGCTGGCCTGCCTTGAACTCAAGAGTCACGAATTGCGCAGGCCGCGGACCGGGGTTGGCTAGACTGTGGGTTACTCCAGCGGGCACCCAGGCAAGCCCTCCTGGCGCGCGTTGAATGGTTGTAACAGCAGTCCCGTTTTCGCTGGTGAGATTGAGGTCCGTCACCGCCACAACCAGGTGCGGCGAGCCATGCGTATGCTTTTCTATGCGTGATGAAGGCGGCATGGAGACCAATGACATGGTCCACTGATCCGAAGAGATACGGCGAACGATGGTAGGACAACTGGTTTTCGTCTCTGCAGCGCAAGGCAACTGTTCTGAGCAGCTGTCAGAGCAATTTATCACGTGCGTGGAAGCTTGGAGCAATTCAATCGTCGAATTATGAAAAGGCTTCTCGCTTTTATTGATTGCGGCATGCGCAAAATTCCCGGGCGTGAACCGCACGTCGCCATCACGCAATTGCAATGAGGCAGGTGGTTCACCAACGCGGGCGTTCATCAGGTCCGCATCTCCCAGGGTCACGAACGCGTAGTCATGATGATGACGGTGTATCAGCGTGGTAGCTTTGGGCGCAACAATTACATCGAACACGCGGACGTATTCGTTTTCAAGGACCAGATGGTGAC
>DAHUXF010000654.1 GCA_027307295.1 Acidobacteriaceae bacterium | reverse complement strand
TCACTTGGCAAGCTGCCCGAACCCGATTCCACCCACGATTTCTTCTGACGATCCATTTTTTTCGGCCAGGCAGGATTCAGCATATTCCGCGGCGGTGGGCGTGGCGAGCCGCGCCAGGGTGTCCCGATAGTTCCAGGGCATCCACGCCGCCGGATTCAATGCCAGCTCGCTTGCGTGCCGCTGTAACTGAGTGAGGTAGTCGAAGGCATTCGCGCCCGCCAGCTCACAGGTGTGAATCAGGCTCATAAACAGGTCGCCCACTTCGGAGCCGTGCAAGGTGCGATAAAACAGAGCATTCTTGCGATGCAGCACCACGCGTTTCAGCGCGCGTTCGCAGACATTGTTGTCCAATGGTGCGCCGGCTTCCCGCAGAAACGCGGTCAGCCCTTTCCAATGCCGCAGGAAATACGTGATGGCTTTGCCTAGGCCCGAGTTCGGTTCCACTTGCTTGAGCGCGAACTGCGCCTCCAGCCACTGATGCAGTTGCTCCATCACCGGGCCGCTGTGCTGTTGATGAAACGCCAGGCGCTCGGTTGCGGATAGCTGGCGTTCGCGCGCTTGCGCATCATACTTATATACGTCGCCCAGCGTCTCCAGAACATAACGGCAGGCAGCGGGGAAGTTCGCGGCCACTTCTACAAACTGCCGTCTTCCATGCGCCAGACAGTTCGCCAGCAGAATCAGGGCGCCGTCGCTCAGCTTAGGCACATTGCGCGAAAGGGCATCACACATCTGCAGGGGCCGGGCGAGGTCTGCGGCACGGCGTTCGAGCACATCGCGCAGATTTTCGCCCGCGTGCTGCCGCCCGGTGAAGTACAACGCGATCTTGCGGCCTGCTTGGGTGGAGACGATGCCGGAAGTGAACACGCCCGTGCGGTCGTCCGACGGCTCACGCGCCAGACGCAGCACGCGCATCGAGGTGTCGTCGTTGTACAGCACTTCGCCTTGCGCGGCTTGCCGGATCAGTTCATCCCGCGCCGCTTTCACCACCTCTGCTTCATCTTCCACGATCTCCCACTGCGTCGAGGCGGGCAGCGGAATGCCCAGGACCTGTTCCAGCTTTTCCAGCCGGTAAAACGGCATGCCGCTGCCGTACTTGAGCAGCGCAATCATCGCCGCGGTGGTCTCGTCGTATTTTTCCGGGCCGATGCCTTCCGGCTCCGGCGCGGTGAACACTTCGCCGCACAGGTTGCAGCGCAGACGGCCCAGCTCATACACGGTTGCCTGAAGCGGAGCTTGTCCCACGATGCGCACCAGCGTCCGGGGTTCTTTCTGCGGATAGACTTTCCCTTTTTCACAGCCCGGACAAGGATCGCCCGCGTGCAGTTCCGGATGCGGAACCGAGACGCTCTTCGCGCCGCTGTAAGCCGACGCGCCGTTGCGCCCGTGGCCCGGCTTTTTCTCAGAGGACGGTCCGGGTTCACTCTCTGGCCCGGGTGCGGCGGACTGCCCTAAGACGTCCTTGGTCTTTTCCGTGGTGCGCGGTGGCGGCAGCATCGCCGCCAGCGCATGCAGCGCCCTCTTGAGCTTTTCGTAATCCGGCTCGCTGAGGGGAACTTGACGCGCCTGATCCAGTACTCGGTCCAGCTCTTCCAGATTCACATCCAGGCGCGGACGCCTCATCGCTGCAGCAGCTCCCGGAAGTGGCGATGCAAGGGCAAGCCTAGCATCTGCTTCACCGGCCGCGTTTGCTCCAAGGTGGGCGCG
>DAHUXF010000653.1 GCA_027307295.1 Acidobacteriaceae bacterium | reverse complement strand
CGCGCACGTTATTGGTAACCATGTTGTGCAGCCAGCGGACGCGGTCCTTGCCGGTAACGCTGATCTGGGTGCGCCAATTCAGGCAAAACACACCGCAACCTGAGCGCAAGGCCGCCAACTCAGCGGCAGGATCGCCAAAGCTTAGGGGTGTTTCCACGCCAATGTAGCTGCCTACGAGCGTTGCGGAGGACAACCAGGGATGGAGAGCAGTTTGTGACATAGCCTGACATTTGATTATAGCCAAGGGAAGAGGATGCACGCTGCGGACGCTTCAATTGTGATGATCGGCTCCTGCGGATGTAAGGGCAAATACCATTCCGGTTTTGAGATTACCGCTGCTAAACTGGCCATATGCCTGATCTGCCTCCTGAAAAAGACAGCAAGGAACCAAACGTCTGGCGGCAAATTGGCCGGTATAGCAATCTGGGATTCGTGCTGCCATCAGCGGTAGTCGTAGGGTTGGTGATTGGCGCAGCGCTGGACCACTGGCTCAAGACCAAATGGATGACGCTGGCCGGGCTCTTAGTGGGTTGCGTCGCTGGATTTGTTGAGTTGATCCGAGGAGCTATCCGGGCAGGGAAGGACCAATGAGCGCTCCGCCGCCTGAGCCCGATTCCACCCCGCCGCCAGCTTCTATTCAAACGCCAATTTCAGCTCCAATGGAAGAAAAGCTTTCGGGAGCCTATCGACGCATCGTACGGGTTGCGGCTGGCCTGGGCGTGGCTGCCAGCGTGCTTGCTGCTGGGTTGGCCGGATGGCGCAATGGAATGGGCGTGGCACTGGGCGCATTGGTTGGGCTGCTGAATTTTGTCTGGCTGCATCACGGTGCCGATGTGCTGGTCCACAGAATGCTTTCCGCGAACGGCCAGGGCCCAGGGAAGCTCAGGGTATGGCTCTCATTTCCTTTACGCTATCTGCTGGTGATCGCGGCTGTTTATGCTATGATAAAGGGTTATCCGCGGATGCTGATTGGCTTCATTGTGGGGCTTGCTTTACCTGTAATGGCTTCCATGGGCGAGGGCATCTATGAAGCGCTTGTCCTGAGCAAGACCAATACATCAGATTAGTTTCTAAAATTTCACATATATAACGGGAACATGCCTGAGCAACTGGTATTTACTGAATTCCTGAATCATCATATGGGCGGGGCCGTAACGGCGCTCTTGCACAGTTTTGGCATCCATCCGGCTTATCCTGACGCTCCCATTACCAACGCTGTTGCCATGGAGATGCTGGTGGTCATTATCCTGCTGGTCTTCTTTGTGGCCGTGCGCGCCACAATGTCCGTGGAAAAACCGGGCGGCATGCAACACTCCGTGGAATTCATTGAAGAACTGATCGCCGGACAGGCCGATGGAGTGATTGGACATGGCTACGAGCGCTATGTGCCATATGCCATTGCGCTGGGTTTCTTCATCCTGCTCTGCAACCTGCTGGGCCTGATTCCAGGATTTGAATCGCCTACTGCCAGCCCGGCTGTTCCCCTGGGTTGCGCTCTGGTGACATTTATCTATTACCACTTTCACGGTATTCGCACCCAGGGCTTCCATTACGTAAAGCAGTTCATGGGGCCTGTTCTGGTGCTCTCACCTCTCATATTTCTGATTGAAGTGGTCAGCCACTTTGCTCGTATTCTGTCACTCACAGTCCGTCTTTATGCCAATATGTTCGCGGGAGACATGGTTACGCTGGCATTCTTCTCCCTGGTCCCGGTAC
>DAHUXF010000652.1 GCA_027307295.1 Acidobacteriaceae bacterium | reverse complement strand
ACAGAATTCCCTCTTCTTAAGCCTTCTAAGAGCGGCACTGGCCAGCGCATGTACCGCAAGCTGGACGTAGAAAATGTACTCAGGATCAGGAAGCTCCTCTACGATCAAGGGTTTACCATTGCCGGCGCACGCCAGCAGTTGCGCGCAGAGATCAAGCGCAAGCAGACGCCATTGCCTTTTGCCGTCCCGGCAGCCGGCCGGCCGGAGCTGAAGCAGGTCCGCCAGGGCCTGCGGGAAATACTGGGAATTCTCAACGCCCGCCACTAAACTGCTTCAATTTGCCCCTGAAGGCAGGGGCCCTGAATGGCCAGTGACTGACGTTTTTTTGCTTCTATTGAACCCTGGCTGCATCCAAGAAAGTGGCTATAATATACAAAGACTAGCTCACCCTAGCCGCACTATCCCGTCTTAAGGAACAGGAATAAAAGGTTCGTCCGATGTCAAAAAAGATCCAGGCTCTTCTTCTCACCAGCTCCATGTTGATTATCGGTTTTGTCCTGCTGGGCAACTTTGGCGTTCACGCCTCCGGCAGCAGCAGCGGGGACGTAACCTTAAAGCACATTGGCGTGTACAGCGAAGTGCTGTATCGCGTCCGTGCAGAATATGTTGAAGAGCCGAACATGAACGCCGTGACCAATGGCGCCCTGCATGGCTTGCTGGAATCTCTGGACGCTGACTCCAGTTATCTCACTCCGGCGGAATACAAAGTCTTCAAGCAGAAAAAGGGCGACGGGAAAGCCAACATAGGCGCAACCGTGTCAAAGCGGTTCGGCTATGCAGCCATTATCTCCATTATTCCGGGCGGCCCTGCTGACAAAGCAGGATTGACCTCGGGCGACATCATTGAAACCGTGGAAGGCCTGAGCACGCACGATCTTTCACTGGCGGCGGTGAAGAACCACCTCGCCGGCGAATCCGGTTCGCGCCTGGAACTGACCATCATTCGCACCCGTAAAATTGAGCCGCAGAAAATTACTGTTGTGCGTGAAGCCGTGAGCCTCCCCGCTGTGCAGGAACAGATGCTGCCTGATAACGTTGGCGTGGTGAAGTCCGTTGTGCTCACCAAAGGCAAGGCCCAGGATATCGCCGAGAAAATCAAGTCATTGCAGAAGAAGGGCGCAAAGAAGCTGGTATTAGACCTCCGCAATGATTCTGAAGGCGATGAAGAAGAAGGTGTGGCGGTCGCCAACCTTTTTCTGGGAAAAGGAAACATTGGATCTTTGCAGGGCCAGAAGTATGAAAAAGTAACCTACACGGCTGATCCGCAAAAGAAAATTACCGATCTGCCTCTGGTCGTACTGGTCAATCGCGGTACCGCAGGAGCAGCGGAACTGGTGGCTTCGGCAATCCAGGATAACCAGCGCGGCGATGTGGTGGGTGACAAGACTTTCGGCGAAGGCTCTGTACAAAAACTGATTGAAGTTCCCGATGGCTCCGCTCTCATTCTCTCCGTGGCGAAGTATTACACAGCGAATGGCAAAGTCATTCAGGACACCGGCATTACGCCGAATGTTTTGGTGGCATCCAATGACGATCTCATGGTCATCTCCGAAGACGACGACAACAGCTCAACCGAAGAGCCACAGAAAACGCAGCAGAAAGAAGATGAGCAACTGCGCCGCGCGCTTGAGGTCCTGAAAGCCAAAGCGCAAAAAACCTAACCGCATTGATAATCGCAATCTACTCCTCAAGGCGCACCTGTGGGTGCGCTTTTTAT
>DAHUXF010000651.1 GCA_027307295.1 Acidobacteriaceae bacterium | reverse complement strand
AGAGAGCGACATGGCTGATGTGCTACTGATGCTCTCGACATTTCGCCTCCCGACTGCACCTTGAACCCGAGGGGCGCGCGCGAACGTCTCTTCAGGTGCCGATGCAAACGCTTTGGCTGAATGCTGACTGCTGAGTGCTGAATGCTGAATTGCCAGGTGCTAACTGCCAACTGCTAATTGCCAATTGCCAATTGCTTTTTTCCCTTTGTGTCCTTTGTGGTCAGCTCATGCCAGGGCACGTTTGAGCCAGCCCTGAAGGTTAACCGCCTGCGTGGGGCTCACGGCGGCGATATGCCGGTAGTGTGACGCGGAGAAATCGCGCAGCATCTGGTAGTACGCGGCAGGGTTCAGCGTGTTGATGGCCGCCACCGTTTTCTCTCCCAGCACGCCGTCTTCTGCCAGGCGCTCGGCGCCGGTCTGCGGCAACATTGCGTTCACCGCCCGTTGCGCATAAATGCCTGCCTGATGGACACCCATATTCACGGCCATATCAAACAGCTTGTTGGCCACGTCCTGGTCTGCGATGGCCGCAAGACGCATGCGGTCCCAGTATTCCTGCTGCTCCATGCGCTCAGCCACTGCTAACGCGTCGGCGGCGGGGCCGGTAAAGAATGTGTCCGGCAGGTCAGGATGAAACTTCTGCGCGATGCCGAAGCGCGTCCGTCCACCGGCATCTTCCGTGACTTTGCCGGGGTGGCGGGGATCATCCTCAAAGAGCAGAGTGCGTTGAAATGCAGGTTCAAATTCAGCCAAGAGAAACCTCCGGATCAGTAGATAGACGATAGAAGAGCGTGCGATTTGCCTGCGGACGACGATGAATCAAACACAAAAGACACAAAGGACTACGAAAGAAAAGCTTAAATGCAGAGAACGCGAGGGGCGCAGAGAAGCAAGCTTCTTACCACTGATTTGCACGGATAAGCACTGATCTGGACAGTGGCAGCTGCTGGATTTGTATGTGCTTGGGTCTGTTTTCTCTCTTGTTCAAGGACGTCAAGGTGCAAAGAACATGGAACATTATTCGGTCTGGGCTCATCTGCCTAAAGCAGCCGCAAGGTTTCTCTGCGTCCTCCGCGGTCAAGCTTTTTCATGCCCGCCGCTTCGCGGATGCATTTATTTGCGTTTGCCGTTGAGTAGAAAATCGCGGATCTCTTTTACGTCGTCGCGGATTTCCTTCAGGTCTTCCTTGTCGGCTTTCTTTTCCAGCTTTTGCGAGTTTTCCATGCTGAGCTGGTCAGCGTGCTGGGCTGTGGCGTTGGCGCTGAAGAGCCAGAACGCGCCACTGAGCAGCAGCGCAATGATTCCGGCGGCAGCCGCAAACCGTGAGAGCTGCCCGCGGCTTTCTGGAAGGATGTCGAGTGGCGATTTCATGGGATGTGCTCTTTCCGGAGCTGGGATCATAAGTTGATGGTGGCCTGTGGCAGTTGATGAAGGTCCTCTGGCGTCTCGTGAAAATCTTTACCACAGAGAGCACGGAGGATATAGAAAGAAAAGTCTGGCCACAGGGATGGAAATGGCTTTCACCGATGCATAGGGAATCAAGTCTCTGCAATATAGCCAGTAATGCCCGTTTGGGCTCTTTTGCAGCCTTATCTGAGCATGCCAGTAGAAGGTGTAGAGTGTTATCCGCGTGGATTTGTCCTGGCAGTTACAGTAGAATCTCGATTATATGGCTACTTCTAAAGCTCATGCGGTTGTAAGTGAAGGGCGAGCAGCAAG
>DAHUXF010000650.1 GCA_027307295.1 Acidobacteriaceae bacterium | reverse complement strand
GGATTTCGGGTTGGTACAGAATAAAAGGCAAGAGGATTGTTTCCTCTTGCCCTTTTGTTTTTTCTGCCGATGGCAGGATGGGGTTAGAAAGCTAAACGCAATCCAAACTGCACCTGGCGCGGCACGTCGGCTGAGGAGTAGAACAACGGCTGTGTCAGTTGGCTTGCATTGGTCGGGACCCTGCCGTGCAGTCCAGTGAACGGGCCAGTGATCAGGTTCAGCGGGCCATTTGCAGTCTGCACAATGCCATTGGCTGGGATACCGTTGAGGTCAAAAACATCATTCACGTGGTTGTAGTTGATACGGTTGAGCAGGTTGATGGCCTGCACCGTCAGGTTGAGATGCACACCATGCTCCCGGTTGATATACAGGGCCTTTTGCAAATTCATGTCCCAGGTGGCGAAGCCCGCGCCCCGGTTGTTGTCCCGCGACGAGAAGAACGGGATAGCGTAATTACTGTCAAGCGTCTGGCCATTGATCTTGTTACTGGTGTTTGGAATGCGTACTGAGAACGGCAGGCCGCTGCGCAGAGTCACAATGGGAGAGATCGTAATGTCCGCCAGGATGCTGGAAAGCGGCTTGCCCTGGCCGGCCTTGAACGGCATTGAGTACACAGCGTTAGCGGTGAAGATATGGGGGATGTCGAAGACCGAGGTGGCCCGGAACGAGCTGATCATGTCAGGCCGGAACCAGTTCTGGAAGCTGGCAAAATCGATGGTGTCATCAATGGTCTTGCTCCAGGTGTAGTTGGCCTGAAACTGCAAACCATGCGTGTAACGCTTGGTCAATGATGCCGTCATACCATGGTAGATGGAGCTGCCGTTGGAAGCATAAGCCGTGTGCTGAAACTGTCCGGTGGTCGGAGCGTAGAGTGGGCCGCCGGTAGCGTCTGTGCAGGCTGGATCACCCGTAGGGCACAACGGAGAGCCGACCGGGATCCGGGCATAAGCGGTTTCTACGGGCATCTGCAAATGGACGGCGTGGTACATGTTGTATCCCAGTTCCAGAGACAGGTCTTTGGCCACTTGCTGGACAATACTCATGCTCGACTGGAAGCTATAGGGATTTTTGTAATTTCCGGTCACGCTGTAACCCACGCTTGCGCCGGGGCTGGTTGTGTCGATTCCCGCCGCGGCGAAGTCAGCCGGCGTTAGATGTCCAAAAGGTAGTTTGCCCTGAGCGACGCCTGTTTGCCATAGCTTCAGCACCCTTGGGTCGGTGGGACTCAATACATTCAGGACTTCATTGATATAACGGCCGCTGCCATCCAGCAGTGAGCCATACGAAGGAATCAGGACGTCAACCGGAGCAACGTAAATGCCCGCCCCGGCACGAATCAGGGTCTTGTGGCTGCCAAACGGGTCCCAGGCAAATCCCAGCCGTGGAGAAGCATAGAAGCTGCCACCCAGAGGTGAAGGCTCGCCATCAAAATCCATGCGCACTCCCGCGTTCACAGTGAATTGAGGCGAAAGTTTCCAGCTATCCTGCAGATAGCTGCCGAAATAATGCCCCCAGCCCTGCCACTTGGGATTGTTGAACCCGGCCACCACATCCACCGGCAAGCCAAAGGCGAAGGATTGCGCGGCGCTCAGGTTTGTGGAAGCGGGGCCGGTAGCGGGAAATCCATTGGCCAGATTGAAGCCAACCAACTGTGCCTGCACCGCGGGGTTTAGCGCCGCCAATTGTATTAGAGGAAGTAATCCATCTTTGAAATCAAACTCATTG
>DAHUXF010000064.1 GCA_027307295.1 Acidobacteriaceae bacterium | reverse complement strand
CTTGGGAATCATGGCATGCACGCCGCGAACAATATCCACTACCTGTGTCACGCGGAAGCTGACAGCGATACTGCATAGAGCATAGGCGTCCAGTTCGGTCATCTTTGCGCGCGTGGCCAGGAACTTGATTGCGTTGCGCGCTGCCATGGTCATGGCAACGTTCAGGTCTTTATCCAGCCCCAGCAGAATCCAATGCGTGGCGGTCTCCGCGATGGGCCAGCTGAAGTTCTTTTGCTTGTGCAACACCACCTGGATACGCAGCTCCTCCATGCGTGTTTCCAATGCGGAGAGATTGATTTCACCATCGCCCTGCACAGCATGGGAATCGCCTGTATAAATGAGCGCTCCGGCTTTCCAGACGGGAATGAACATTGACGAGCCTTCCGCCATTTCACTCAAGTCAACATTGCCCGCATGGGGGCCGGGAGGAACAGAGCTGGTCACGCCGGGGCTGACCGGCGGATAGTAGCCATCCGGCGGAGCCACGCCCAGCGTGCCTTGAAAGGGCTTGAGCGGAACGCTGATATTTGTGGCGAACGCGGCCTTCATGGCCTTAAGGTCCAGGTCAAGATATTTGATTTGCCCCTGGGGATAGTCCTGCGCCAGCAGCCCTGTTCCCAGCGAGCCAGGTTTGTTGAACACCGCTCCCCACGGGAAGGGGCGTATCCGTTTGTATCGGACTTCCAGCACATCGCCGGGCTCCGCATCTTTTACCGCAACCGGGCCGATGATGGAGTGCGGTCCGCGACCTGGATTGCTCTTTCTGAGCTCGGCGAGTTTATCCACCGGCACTCCTGGCTGCATCTGGTTCAGAAAGTGAGACCAGGTGTTGGGATAACTGATGGTGTCACCGGACTCCACGGTGACGATGGGCGGAAGCGTGGTGTCAAAAACGCCAAGGTGCACGGTTTTCTCATTCGATTCCACCACATGTACGTGCCCCTCATCATGGGCGGCAGGCTTGCCGGATTTCTGGCCTGCGCCCTCACTGGCAAAAGCAAGATTGCTGAGGCTGAGGTTGGCAAACCATGGGCCAACAGCAGCCAGCGCTCCCATAAAGCTGCTGGCGCGCAGCAGTTTGCGGCGTGACTGTCCGCGCGCAGTGAGATAACCATCCAGTCTTTCCTGGTCCATCGCATCCATATGCAGCAACCGGTCCATTGCGCGTGTGCTGGCCGCCGCTTCCTGAATGTCACTGCGAAGAACGCCTGTGCCTTTCTCTTCGCCGCAACCAAAAAGGTCTCCACACTGGTGATGATGAAGGCTTGCCGGAGGGGCCTGGTCGTCGCGTTCCGTCATAATGGCGCTCCCTTATTGGGCATGGAATTTGTGGCCGCAAAGTTCTGTGCTACAGCAAAAACCATGAAACGCAGATTCTACTCCTGAAACAGAATTTCCGTTGCGGAAAGATTTGCTAACCGTGCAGCCAGTCGGTTTGGCCGTACTGATTGAGGTCAGTGCTCTTGAATACTGGGCGTGGCCAGTGCGCTGTCTTGCGTGAGCTTAATGTCGATGGAGCCGTCGTCGCCCTTATGCAGCGTGGGGCCGGTGTAACTGTGGCCGTGTCCACTGGCGTCAGTGAACTGTACTTTTATGGCGCCGGAATCCAGCGGTTTAACAATGGAAGCAAAGGTCTCGCCAGGCGCCAGCTTGTCCTTGCCAAAGGTGGCGTTGGGATAATCAACAATAATGGTTGAGACCGGCTGGTTACTGGTATTGATGAGCCGGATGGTCACCACATGAGCGCGGCATCCGGCCAGCGCCGCCACCGCCAGCATAAGGATGATGAGTTTTGCCGTCTTCATTTTTTATTTTTTCTTCATTATTTTTTTTCAATCACCCGTGCCGCCAGCACTGCGCCGTTGCGATTGTCATGCAGCTTGAGCGGGAATACCAGGATGTTCCAGTTCCAGCGGTTTTTCTTTTTGGGAAGGTGCGGCAGACCGCCAAAGCTGCGGTCTACGTAGGTTTCCCGCGTGTCAGCCACGGTGCGGATAATTTCCTGCCACTCGCCACCCAGTTCCGGGAACTCTTCAAAACGGTTCTTGCCGCTGAACCATGAGCGCTTCTTCTCATAGAGCCGGGCAAAATACTCATTCACGTACTGCCAGATGCCCTCACGGTCCAGGATTTCCAAAACAATGTCATCGCCCATGGCCATGGCAATGCGGGAATAAAAAAAGTCGCGCGCATCCACCACCACGGGTTTGCCCCGGCGCTTGGCTTCAAAAGAGCGCAGCGCGGAAAGCAGGTCATCCACGGAGCTATAGCCCTTCAAGAGATGCATGTCTTCAACGCCGCCAAATTTTCTTTCCAGCGTGGCGGAGAGAATAATGATGGGGACTTCAGGCCGCTTGTCGCGCAGAGACTGCGCCACCTCGGTGCCGAACTTGCCCGCGCCCAGATGATAGTCAAGCACGGCAATATCAATGCCGTCCAGATGGGTTTCTGCCTCTTCCACGGAGGCGGACGTGATGGCTTCATAGCCATTGCTGCGCAGGATGGCCGAGCGCAGGATCAGATTGTCATGCCGGTCATCGAGCAGCAGGACCTTGATGGGCTTTTTGCCGGTTTCCGTTCGGCTGTCACTCATACGAATGTCGGGTACACTCACGTGGCCAAATGTTCATACTACTCTTTGCCTGTTTTGATGCTTCCGCGAATGGCCCGCGCCAGTTCGGGCAGTTTGGCAAACGCGGTGACGCTGCGCAGCCATTGCTTGTGATCGAAGGCCGGTGAGCCGCTCACCATGGCCCCCGCCGGGATATCGCCATGCGTGCCGCTCTGCGCCGTCACGACGACATTGTCGCCAATTTTGCAATGTCCTGCCACGCCAACCTGTCCGGCCAGAATTACATTCTTGCCAATCTAAGTTGATCCGGCCAGCCCAACCTGGGCGCAGAGCAGGGAATTCTCGTCAATAATGCAGTTGTGGCCCACTTGTGCCAGGTTGTCCACCTTGGTATTGCGCCCGACACGTGTTGCACCCAGGCTGGCCCGGTCAATGCAGGAGTTGGCCTGGACCTCCACATTGTCCTCAATGACTACTGTGCCAGTCTGCGGAATCTTGTACCATTCGCCTTTATCGTCTTTGGCAAAGCCGAAACCGTCTGAGCCGATGATAACGCCATTGTGCAGCAGGACATGGTTGCCGATTTCACAGCCCTCGCGGATGGAGACATGCGAATGGGCGACAAAATTTTTTCCGATCTTAACTCCACGATAGACCACCACGTGCGGATGCAGAGTACAATTCTCGCCGATTTCTACGCCGGGGCCAATCACCACGTAAGCACCAATAGAGGCGTTCGGCCCGATTTTTGCCGAAGAGTCGATGACCGCCGTAGGATGAATGCCGCGTGTTTCCTGGGGCAGCCGATGAAGAAGCTCAACCGCGCGGGCATACGCATACTGCGTGTTCTTAAGGCGCAACAGAGGTTTTTCCACCACGGGAAATTTTTCATCCACAATCAGCGCTGAAGCCTGCGTGGACTTTGCCAGCGGGGCGTATTTAGCGGTGGTGATGAAGGTAATCTGTCCTGGCTTTGCCGATTCAATGGGGCCAACGCTGCTTACTTCAACGTCCGCATCCGGCGGATCAAGCCTGGCGCCCAGCTTCTCCGCGAGTTCTTTGAGCTTCATAACAAATAGGGTCCTGAAGAAAAAACTGCCTGAAGGCGTGATTGTAATGGGTCGCGGGGCAAGGTCAGAGCAAAATCGCTAGGGTTCAATAAACAAACTTTCCTGGCGGACATCGTCGGCAGTCTTTTTGCGGGCCTCCGGCCGGCCAATGACGGAAAGTACATTCATCTCCTGCAAGGCCACGCGGGGAACAAAGATTTTCTGGGTATTGCCTCGCGTATCCGGCGGGGTAATGAGATAGCCTTCGGGGATGATCTGGGTCAGGTCATTGGCCATCAAACCTTCCATGACATCGTTATCAATAAACTTCAGGCGCACCCACAAGCCTTCAGTGCGGGGGCGGGAGGTAAAAGTCTTGCGGCTGGAGGCGGCAGCGTCGTTGAAATCGCGGACAAAATCCACGCTTTTGATCTCCGGGAGATCAATCAGCACCACTTTGCCGGAAGGATTCAGCAGCTCCAGCTTGCCTTCAACCACAAAATGCGCGGGAGAAACGTAACCGCTGACGGAGTCGCGCCCCATTTTTCGCACAATCACTTTTTTATGGGTGGAAGGCATGGCTAGTTCCGATTCTCGCACCGATTGCAGGGGCATCAAAGGCGTCACCGCAGGTTTCTGCACTGCGGGGTAGCCAAAAGGTTAACCGGTATGATAATGTTTCGAGTTTGTTCGTGTGTCTGCTGTAGCCGTCTAAGTCTTGTATAAAGTGCAACTTACGAAAAACTGGGAGAATCGGTTCCGCTCCCCTGGCCAGAGCCGGGAGCGCAGGAGTGTTTTCCTCACCTGATGGCTGACTTTATTTACCTCATGGAAACCCGGCTTTCGCCGGACCAACAGCGCGCTGTAGCGTTGGTAACCGATGTTGTGCGCGCGCACGAGATGAACATTTACCTCACCGGAGGCGCGGTCCGTGACATCATCAGCGGATTCATTATCCGCGACCTGGATTTTTCGGTGCAGGGGAACGCGCTCAAGTTGCAAAAAGACTTTGAGAAGGCCGGCGCGATCACAGAGGCCACGGATGAGACCACACGCACGATCATGCTGCTGCTCCCCGGCAACGTGCGCGCTGAGGTCACCAGCACGCGCTCAGAAAAATATGACAAGCCAGGCAAGCCGGCGGAAATCACCCCCGGCACCATTTATGACGATATGCGCCGCCGCGACTTCACTGTCAACGCCATGGCGCTCTCGCTCAATCCTGGTTCGCGCGGCCTGCTGACAGACCCGTTCAACGGCGTGGCCGATATTGAAGCCAAGGTCCTGCGGGTACTGCATAACTATGCTTTTTATGAGGACCCTTCCCGGCTGATCCGCGCCACGCGGTTGATGACGCGCTTCCACTGGACGCTGGAGGAGCGCACCCAGGCGCGCTACGATGCGGCGAAAGAAAATAACTATATTGAGAACATTTCCGACCGCACCGTGGGCCATGAAATTGAGCAGTTGGCGCATGAAGAGCACCCCATTGAAGTTCTGAAAGCCCTGGAAAAAGAAGGCTGGCTGAAAGTGCTGGCGCCGCATCTTTCCTCGTCCAAGGTGGATGCCGCCGGCTTGACACAGCTCTTCAAGGCCCGGCAGCAGTTGCAGGACCTGGGAATCAATCCCGATGCCAGCGCGATCGTGATGTATTTCCTTACCAAGAAAATGGCGGACAAAGAAATTGCCGTCATGCAGAAGCAGATCGTGAACAAGGGCTTTGTGGAGCGTTGGAAGCACCTGGAAGACGATGCCAAGGACTTTGCCAAGAAGCTGCTGGCGCGTGAACTGACCCTGCCTTCGCAGAGCTGGAAGTTCATGATGACGCACCGTCCGGACTCGTTGCTGTTCAATGCCATTACGCCGCGGGCTTCCGCCGTGGAACAGAAGATCAAAAATTTTCTCACCAAGTGGCCCCTGGTGCGGCAGAAGCTCCCATTCCCGGAGATGGCGGAGATGCGCATTACCCCGGAGCATCCCGAATACAAGAAGATCCAGGACGAGGCGTTTCTGCTTTTGCTGGATGGAAAACTGCGTTCGCACACTGAGATTGTGAAGTTTCTGGAGCCGTATTCTCCACCGGAGCCGCCGCCACCGCCACCGCCTCCGCGCCGTGGACGCGCGAAAAAAGAAGCTGCCGCACCTGGAGCCCCCGGAGAAGCACCCAAGAAGCGTGGCCGCAAACCCAAGAACGCGGTGGCAGAAGCTCCTGTGCCCGTTCCGGCAGGTGAAGCAGCAAAAGCAGCGGCTGTAGCAGCTTCCGGCAAGCCATCAGCGGCCAGGCAGAAACCCGCTCCTGAGCCCGTAAAGAAAGGCGCGCCGGTTCCTCCGCCAGCGAAGAAAGTTGCTGCGGAAAAGCCTGCAAAGAAGCCCGCGCCCAAAAAGCCCGAGCAGAAAAAGACTTCTGGGAAAAAGAATGCTGGAGTAAAGAAAGCTGCGCCGAGTAAGGCGGGGCAAAAGAAAGCAGCTCCGGCAAAGAAATCCGGCAAGAAGAAGTAAATTGCTTCTTGCAGACATGGCCGTGTAGGCTTCCGTGCGCTGTAAGGTCGTTCCGCTGTATCAACCGGCATTCCTATGCTCAAAAAAATATGCTGCGTTTCCACGGCTGTGGTTTTGTGCGTTTTTGCCAGTGCGCAAGAGCGCTCTCCTGAAGCTGTAAAGACTGCCGTTCGCGAATATCGCCAGAAGAATGAAGCGGCGATTGTGCGTGACTATGCGAAGCTGCTCTCAATCCCCAATGTCGCCAGTGACCGCGCCAACATTCAGGCGAACGCGGAATTCATCAGCAAGCTGCTGGAGTCCCGCGGCTTTAGGACACGCGCCCTGAATGTTTCCGGCGCTCCTCCGGTGGTCTATGGCGAACTGGTTTCTCCAGGCGCGCGCCATACGTTGCTCTGGTATGCGCACTATGACGGCCAACCGGTGGACAAAGCACAGTGGGCAAACGATCCCTGGACGCCGGTGCTACGCGATGGTCCGGTCGAGGGCAAGACCATCCCGCTTGAGTCCTTGGCCGCGCCGATCAATCCGGAGTGGCGCATCTATGCCCGTGCTGCCAGTGACGACAAAGCTCCCATACAGGCATTGCTGACCGCCATGGATGCGCTGAAGGCGGCAAACATTCCCATAGGCGTGAACCTGAAAGTGTTTTTTGAAGGCGAAGAAGAGGCTGGGTCGCCACATCTAGAGCAGATTTTTCGTGAGAACACTGATGCGCTCAAAGGCGATCTCTGGATCCTGAGTGATGGTCCGGTGAACCAGACGCGGCGGATGCAGCTTTACTTTGGAGCACGCGGCGTTACTGACCTGGAGCTCACAGTCTATGGCCCGGCCCACGTGCTGCATGACGGACACTATGGCAACTGGGCCCCCAATCCGGCGGCGGTGCTGGTAGACCTGCTGGCGCACATGCGCGACGCCGATTCGCACATCCTGATACCCGGCTTCTACGATGATGTGCGGGCGCTTACCGCAGCCGAACGCGAGGCCATTGCGCAGAGCCCTGCCGTTGACGCCACGATGAAACAAGAACTTGGGCTGGCCTGGACGGAGAGCAAAGGCGCAGTGTTGCCCATGGCCATCACCCAGCCCGCGCTTAACATTCGCGGCATTGAGGCTGGACACGTTCAGGCCAAGGCTCAGAACGCCATCTCGCCGGTGGCAAAAGCGTCCATTGATTTTCGCCTGGTCCCGAACCAGACTCCGGAAAGAGTGCATGAGTTGGTGGAGAAGTTCATTACGCAGCAAGGCTTTTATATTGTCCGGCAGGAGCCGGACATGGAGACACGCCGCCAGCATGCCCGGGTCATCAAAGTGGCTTGGGGCGCGGGATACAAAGCCGCGCGCACTTCGCTGGACGATCCGGCAGTGCGGCCGGTGGTTGCTGCCATTGAGCAGACGTTGGGCGGTCCGATTGTGAAGATGCCGCTGCTCGGCGGCAGCGTGCCCATGTATCTTTTTACTGATGTGTTGAAGACGCCCGTGGTCGGCCTGCCCATCGTCAACCATGACAACAATCAGCACGGGCCGAATGAAAACCTGCGTCTCAAAAATCTGTGGGACGGAATTGAAGTCTTTGCCGGAATTCTTGCGGGAACAGAGAAGAACTGGAAATAATTTTCTGTGGCAACGGCAACAAGGCGCACGACCAGCTTAATTAGACGTACGGCAACAAGAAACGTGAAAACAATTTTTTAGCGCCTTCCGGCACGCAATTTCCGCGTTCGTAATCGGTTGAGACCCTGATATTATGGGCCAAGACCCCAGAATTGCGCTTGCGTCAATTTTCGCCATCATGCGTCACCAGCGGCGAAAAATTACCTGACAAAACCTGGTCTGCCGAATTTGGTCTACTGAATCTGGTCTGCCGAACCTCAAAACCATGCGGGGCATGGTAGCCATTTCAAAATTCCTTACGTCACTTTGTGGAGGCACTCTTGAGAAGCAAGTTGATGCAGAAAGCCGCCGGTACCGTGCTGGCGTTCGTATTGTTAAGTTCATGCTCACTGATATCCGCTCAGCCGGCTGCTGCCCCAAAGGCCAAAGCGCCTGCCGCAGCAAAATCGAGCGCGCTGGAAATTCCGATTCCCGACATTCAATACACCAAATTCGTCTTAAAGAATGGCCTGACCGTACTGGTGCATGAAGACCATAAAGCGCCCATCGTCGCCGTGAACACCTGGTATCACGTGGGTTCAAAGAATGAGAAGGCGGGCAAGACCGGGTTCGCGCATTTGTTTGAGCACCTGATGTTCAGCGGCAGCGGGAATTTCAATTACACGTACATCAATGCTATGGAGCGGATTGGCGCCACGAATTTGAACGGCACCACGAACAACGATCGCACCAACTATTTTGAGAACGTGGCCACCTCCATGCTTGACTATGCTCTGTTTGCCGAGAGCGACCGCATGGGCCATCTTCTGGCCGTGCTGGACCAGAAGAAGCTCGATCTGCAGCGCGGCGTGGTGCAGAACGAAAAGCGCCAGGGGGAAAACCAGCCTTATGGCGTGACTGAAGAACTGATCGTGGAGAACACATATCCTGTTGGCCATCCTTATTCATGGACCGTCATCGGCAAGATGCAGGACCTGGATGCGGCATCCTTGAGTGATGTACAGGAGTGGTTCAAGACCTACTATGGTCCGAACAACACCACGGTTGTGATTGCCGGTGATGTCACGCCCGATGTAGCGCGCGAGAAAGTGGAGAAGTACTACGGAGAAATTCCGCCTGGTCCGCCCATCGCCAAACAGGAAGCATGGGTCGCCAAGCGCACCGGAACGCATCGCGGATGGGTGCAGGACCGCGTACCCCAGGCCCGTATCTACCGCGTCTGGAACGTGCCGCAATTCGGTTCTCCTGAAGAAGCGCAGCTTGATCTGGTGGCGCATGTGCTGGGCCAGGGCAAAACATCACGGCTTTACAAGCGCCTGGTCTATACAGACCAGATTGCCACCAGCGCCACGGCCGCAGACGACAACAACGAAATCAGCGGACAGTTCGATTTCACCCTCACCGCCAAGCCCGGCGCGGACGTGAAAAAAATGGAGCAAGCCGCCGACGAGGAGCTGCAGAAGTTCCTGAAGAACGGTCCTACAGAAGCTGAACTACAACTGGCCAAGACGCAAATCTTCGGCAACTATGCCCGGATTGTTGAGCGCATTGGCGGCTTCGGCGGCAAGAGTGATCTTCTGGCCCGCTGCCAGACCTTTACCGGCAATCCGCAGTGCTATAAGGACTACCTCAAGCGGGTCCAGTCCGCTACGCCGGCATCGGTGAAGAAGGCAGCGCAGGATTGGCTCAACGATGGCGACTACATTCTGGAAGTGGACCCCTATCCCAGTAATCTGAAGGCCGCGGCTGCGCTGGACCGTTCCAAGGAGCCGGCGGTGGGCGGCGCCATGTCTCTGAAGCTGCCGCCCATGCAGAAAGCCAGGCTTTCCAACGGACTGAATGTGGTTCTGGCGGAACGCCACACCGCGCCCGTTGTGAATTTCCAGTTGATCGTCAATAGCGGATATGCCGCCGACCCGGCCAATGCTCCTGGGCTGGCCAGCTTCTCCCAGCGCATGCTGGAAGAAGGCACGCCTACGCGCGACTCACTTAAGATCGGCGAAGAACTTGAATCGCTCAGCGCCAATTTTGGCGCAGGCGCAACCCTTGACTGGGCCATTGTGAACCTCAACACGCTCAAGCTCACCATGGACAAAGCGCTGGATATCTATGCTGACCTGGTTCTGCATCCGGCGTTTCCGCAAAAAGAATTTGACCGCCTGCAGCGCGACCGCATCGCAGGCATACAGCGTGAAAAAGTCCAGCCGCAGACCATGGCCCTGCGCGTGGTGCCGCAGTTGATTTACGGCAAAGGACATGCCTATTCCGTTCCCTTCACCGGAACAGGCACGGAAGCCAGCGTAAAAAAAATGACACGGGAGGACCTTGCCCGGTGGCATGACACATGGTTTAAGCCGAACAATGCCACCCTGCTGATTGTGGGCGACACCACGCTGGCTGAAATCACGCCGAAGCTGGAAAAACTGTTTGCCGGATGGAAGGCTGGAGATGTCCCCGGCAAAAACGTAGCGCAGGTTTCGCAGCCGGAAAAGAGCGCCGTATACCTGATTGACCGGCCCGGCTCCGGGCAGAGCATCATCTTCGGCGCGCAACTGGCGCCTCCGCGCAATGATCCTGACGCGCTCCCGCTGCAACTGGTCAATGACATTTTTGGCGGAACATTCAGCTCGCGCATCAACATGAACCTGCGGGAAGACAAACATTGGTCCTACGGAGTTTTCGCGACGATTCCGGCAGCCCGCGGGCAACGCCCGTATTTGAGCATCTCGCCCGTGCAGACAGACAAGACCAAGGATTCCCTGGCCGAGCTGGTGCAGGAATATAAGAACGTGACCGGGGGCAAACCCATTACGGAGCAGGAACTCAAGGACGAGCAGAGCAATGCCACACTGGCCCTGCCCGGACAATTTGAAACCGTGCAACAGCTCTCCGGGGCCTACAGCCAGATTCTGCAGTACGGGCTGCCCGAGGACTACTTCAACAC
>DAHUXF010000649.1 GCA_027307295.1 Acidobacteriaceae bacterium | reverse complement strand
GAGTCATTGAGCGCGAGCGTGGAACACTCTACTGCTGCGTTCTTTTTTTCGCGCCGGATGGAAAGTTCCTGGGCAAGCATCGCAAGGTTATGCCTACAGCTTCAGAGCGGCTGATCTGGGGATTTGGCGATGGCTCAACCCTGCCGGTATATGACACCCCTTATGGCAAGCTTGGGGCCGTAATCTGCTGGGAAAACTACATGCCGCTGCTGCGGACCTATATGTATTCCCAGGGCATTGAAATTTATTGTGCGCCCACGGCTGACCATCGTGATACCTGGTCGGCCACCATGCAGCACATTGCCACCGAAGGCCGCTGTTTTGTGCTCGGCTGCAACCAGTTCAACCGCCGCAGCGACTTTCCTGCAAAATACCACACCGCCCTGGGTGATGCGCCAGAGACGGTAGTTTCGCGGGGTGGCAGTTGCATTGTCGATCCTTTCGGCAAGTTCCTGGCCGGCCCCAATTTCAAGGAAGAAACCATCCTGGTAGCCGAACTTGATCGCGGACTGCTGCCCAAAGCAAAATTTGATTTTGACGCCGTTGGCCATTATTCTCGTCCTGATATCTTCCGCCTTATTGTTGATGACCAGCCCAAACTGCCTGTTGCAACCGTCAGCCGAACCATTAAATCAGGGACACGCACTGAATGATTTCACACACTGCAATTGAGGAAGCCGGCAAGCGCATTGCCGCGCATGTCCGGCAGACGCCGTTCATCGCAATGGAAGAGAACGCGTTTGGCATTGATGCCAAACTCTTCTTCAAACTGGAGTGTCTGCAACACACCGGCTCATTTAAGCCGCGTGGCGCGTTCAACTGCACCCTGACGGCCCGCGTGCCGGAAGCCGGGGTGATTGCTGCTTCCGGCGGCAACCATGGGGCGGCTGTTGCATATGCAGCGCAAAGACTCGGCCATCGTGCTGAGATTTTTGTCCCTGAGATTACCCCTGCAAACAAGGTAGACCGTCTGCGGCAATACCACGCTATAGTGAATATTGTGGGCAAGAATTACGCTGAAGCGCTTGCCGCCAGCCGTGAACGCGCCCTGCAAACCGGCGCAGTCGCCATTCATGCTTATGACGATCCGCAGGTCCTCGCCGGGCAGGGTACGCTGGGCATGGAACTGGAAAAGCAGGTACAGGGACTTGATTCTCTCTTGATCGCCGTGGGTGGAGGCGGCCTGATCGGCGGCGTTTCCGCATGGTATCAGGGCCGCGTGCGAGTCATTGCCGTGGAACCAGCGAGCGCACCCACATTGCATAAAGCGCTGATTGCGGGACAGGTAATAGATGTGGAAACTGGCGGTGTGGCCGCCGACTCACTGGGCGCACGCCGCGTGGGTGAATTGATGTTTCCCATCGCGCAGAAGTTCGTTGCGCAATCGCTGCTGGTGGCCGACGATCAGGTCGTCGCTGCCCAAAAGATTCTCTGGGAAAAGCTGCGCCTCATTGCCGAACCCGGCGGCGCCACAGCACTGGCGGCTCTTATCTCTGGCGTGTACAAGCCTCATTCAGGAGAGCGTGTTGGCGTGGTCCTCTGCGGATCAAATACAGACTTGGCCAAATTTCCTAAATAAGCCAGCAGCGCCGCATTTCTGCACACTGCTTGCCTGTATCCTTGCCTGCTGCCGGACCGAATTCGACTATCTGCCTATTACTGTCCCGCGTCCGCCGCAACCTGTTCGCCCAGCAAAAATTGCCGCACAAACAGAATGGTGGAGTAGAAC
>DAHUXF010000648.1 GCA_027307295.1 Acidobacteriaceae bacterium | reverse complement strand
GATATCGTAGATGATCCACTCATAACAGTTGGCTGCCCAGATGCCAACGCGCATCTGCGGGCGCACTCCCCAGTCCTTCAGGCGTGCGCAAGCGGCCATAACATCTGCATGGACGGTTTCATGCGACCTTTTGACGACCTGGCCTTTTTCAAACGTAATGATGAAGTTCTGGTGTTTGCATTCAGAGATATGTGAGGCGATCTTTCTCAGGTCCATCAGGTTTCTCCTGACAAATCAAAAATTGTTGCAGATCGTGAATCTGTTTGACCAATGGATTATTGATCGTTCATCTTTGGCTGCGTTTCCAGCGAACTGGTTTACGCCGGCAGAACTATGAAAGCGCCGCTGCGGTGATATCGTCTGCCACGGATACTTCGGCGCTGCTCTGAAAAAAGCCACTCAAGAGCCGGGCAACAAACTCTGGCCGCTCATAAAGGCAGTAGTGGGTCGCAGCCCGGACATGCACGTGGCGGGCATGAGGAAGGAGTTCTGTGGCCATTTGCGAACTGGCGGGCGAAACGATCTGGTCCAATTCCGCGCTCATCAGCAGCACCGGAGCCAGCACCTCGCCGGCTTTGCTGCGTATGTCATTCGACCAGAAATCTACCAACTGATGAGCATAATTCAGCGTAGTCTCTTCCGTTTTGAAAGGAGCCAGCGCCCAGGATTTAAGGTCTGCATTAAGCGCGGAGAGGACCTTTGAACTCATCTCTTCGCTGTCTGCGCTTTCCAGAACATTCAGTTCGTTCCCTTCACCCTGGGCCTGGAACGTCTTCATGATTGCTGCCGCCATGGCCGGCCTGCGCACCACGCTGCGGCATAGAAATTCCAGATTATGCTCGTAGGATGTGTCCAGTTCCTCAGGACTGCCCTGGCATTTAAACGTGCTGTTAAGAAATGCCATGGACTGGACCGCCTGCGGGCGGCGCAAATAAAAATCAATTGCAATCTTTGCGCCCGTACACCAGCTCACCAGATGGCAAGTTTCTATATTCTCATTGCGCAAAATGGCATCAAGATCGTTGACATGATCGGCCAGCCCGAAGGGAGGCGGAGGAGAGATCGTGCCCCGAAGTTCCCATATGACAACTCGGTTGCGCTCCATCAACCTGTCGATCAGCCGGTACCAGAACTCCAACCCCTGCCCCAGCGCATTAAGCAGCACAACCGCCGGCCCTTCAGTCCCTGCCACGTAGTAAGTAAGACCTGCGCCTTCTCGGGCCACTTCCCTTCTGGTTATTCTGGCCGGCAGATCAGCAATGCGACGTTCGCGCGCATCCCGCACTGCCTCCTGATGCCGGAAAAACGATTCCAGTAATTCCAACTGGGCATCTTCATCAAACACCACAGTCTCTGGAGAAAGGCCGGCGGCTTCATAAGCATTCAGGTCTGGTGGTCCTGAAAATTCCGTGAAACAGCCGGTAAATTCTGCGGCTCGTTCATGAAATGCCCGGTCAACTGCATTCATCGCGCTAAAGCTCTCTGCCGGCAGAACACCAAAGCCGTAAACGATGCTGATGCGCTCACACAGGTCTGCAAAGTAAACAGGCTGCGGGTTGACGATTGCGAAGCTGGAACCTAGGGTTGCATCATTCCGTGCAATCCGCGACAACAACTCTGAAGCAACCTCTACCGGAAGCAGGTTCAGCGCCCGGTCAGCGGGGACCAGACAGCGCAACGCATGATAATCAAAATATTGCGGAGACCGTTCTGTGATCTCAGACTTGAAG
>DAHUXF010000647.1 GCA_027307295.1 Acidobacteriaceae bacterium | reverse complement strand
CTCGCGCTCAATGACTCCCACCACCAGATACACCGAATTTGACCGCGCGGCCTTGCTCAGGGCATCTACAGCCGGCCCAGGGACCTCAATAGAACTCTCAAAGTAGCGCTTGAAGTCTTCGCGGCCTTCTTCAGTACGCCATCCAACTGCTGCGCCAAAGTCCAGTCCGCGCGGATAACCAGAAATAAAAGCTTCTGGAAAAAGCACCAGCTTCGAGCCCTTCTTTGCTGCATCGTGCGTAAGCTCAAGCACCTTGGCCACGCTGCGTTTTTGATCAAAGGCAACCGAGGCGGCCTGGACAACGGCCACCGTTACAGGTTTGGTCCCAGAGTTTTTGGGGCTGTGTCTTTTCTTCATAAGGGAAGTCAAAAGACTATATCCCAAACTGGAGGATGTCCGCATGAATGGCAGCCGGTGCAAGTTTTAAGCGGAACTACATATGCATCTTGTCCCAGGCTAAGTGGATCAACGGGCAGATTTGGGCAGCTTACACTGTATTTTTCATAGGTTTAGATAAATTCATTCGACAAATGCACCCGTCGGGAAGAGAATAGCAAATTGGCTGTCTTCGGGAGCAAGGCACCCAGCCTTTTTATGGCCAGACACTTGGGTAAGCGCTTTTTCGATCGATATGTTGTGCTTGCGGCACTGTGTCTGCTGCCTGTCTTTCCTTTTGTCCAAAACACGGTTTTTGCCCAAACTTCCTCTGACGTATCTGGTACATCCCAGCCGATTGAAGCTCCAGGCGGATTTCTGCAAGGGCAGGGAGCTCTTCCCAGATTTGAAGCTGCAAGCAAGATATCCGATGACGCGCGGACGGCAATGAACCAGGGACAGATCGTAAGCGTGCCCCACTTTACCGGATCATTTGCAGTGCAGGGCGTGAGCTATCCTTACACCATTGTTGGCGGCAAGCCGCAATCTGGCCGGACCACGGAAGTGCCGGTGCAAATCATCCCTATTTCACTGTTCTTTGAGGAATATGTGGATGAAAACGGCCAGCCGCTGGTCATTGATCCCACGCCGATTCTTTCGCGGGTTGAGGCGTCACCCAATTTTCACAACGCCCAATACCAGACCGGCTTTACGCAGTTTGCCGACGCTGTCCAGAGAGCGCAGTTCTTACGCAGCGCCGGAGCGGATTGGCACACTTTGCTGGGGAAGCCTGAGATGTTTCGTCCGGTAAGAATCGATGTGCCGCGCGGAGCGGCCAGGGTGTATCGCAACCGCGGCACCGGCGCTGTCTATGCGGTGGTCGATTCCGGCTTTTTCATCTCGCAGCTCAATACCATTATTCAGCTTGAGAATTTGCAAGTGGATGCGCTGGCCATCTCGCTGACTTACAATGTGCTGCTGGCCCCGCAAAGTGAAATCAGGAAATGCTGCGTCCTGGGTTTCCATACTTCCTTCGACGTGGGCGAACCGGCCAATGTGAAGTTTGTGCAGACTTTCATATGGGCCAGCTGGGTTGACCAGGGCATTCTCGGCTCCTCCCTGGCCGATGTGACGCCGCTGAGCCATGAAATTTCAGAGTGGATGAACAATCCTTTTGGCAGCAATATGGTGCCGGCATGGCAGGTACCGAACAGCAGCGTATGCCAGAACAATCTGGAAACCGCCGATCCTCTTGCCCTTATGCCTAATTCGGGCTATCCGGTATTGATGGATGGATTTACCTATCACCCACAAAGCCAGGTCTTATTGCAGTGGTTCCAGAGGAGCGCTGTATCG
>DAHUXF010000646.1 GCA_027307295.1 Acidobacteriaceae bacterium | reverse complement strand
TATTGCGTGGACCAGTTCTTGCCGCCATCGACAGAGATGGTTGCGCCACCATCGTTGGAGTCGATCATACGGCTCGGATTCTGGGGATCGATCCAGAATCCGTGATGATCCCCGTGAGGCGCAGGTAGAAGACCCAGGGTCTTGCCCCCATCACTCGATCGGAACGCACCCGTGTTGAGCATGTACACCGTGTCCGCACTGCGCGGATCGGCAAAGATGTGGCTGAAATACCAGGCGCGCTGGCGTAACCGTCCATCTTCATTCATGCGAATCCAGCTCTCGCCGCCGTCATCGGAACGGTACAGACCGCCTTCCTTGGATTCAACCATGGTGTAGATCCTGTTGGAGTCGGCGGGAGAAACGGCAATACCGATTCGCCCCATGATTCCTGAAGGCAGGCCATGGCCTTCCAGATGTGTCCACGTTGTTCCTCCATCCGTGGACTTATAAAGACCGCTCCCCGCGCCGCCACTGTTCAGGCTCCAGGGCGTACGGTATACCTCCCACAATGAAGCAAAGAGCGTACTGGGATTGCTGGGATCAAAGACCACTGAGATCGCACCGGTTTTATTGTCCCGGTAGAGGACTTTCTGCCAGGTTGCGCCGCCGTCTGTGGTGCGAAAGACGCCGCGTTCTTCGTTCGGCCCGTAAGCATGACCAAGCGCGGCAACAAAGACGATGTTGGGATTTCTGGGATCAATCACCAGCGCGCCAATATGGCGCGTGTCTTTGAGACCGATATTCCTCCATGTCTTGCCGCCATCCACGGATTTGTACACTCCATTGCCATAGGTGATATTGCCGCGAATGCAGGCTTCACCGGACCCGGCATAAATAATGTTGTGGTCAGACGCGGCCACGGCAATGGCTCCAATAGACGCAATCGGCTGCTTATCGAAAATCGGCTGCCAGTTGGCGCCGGCATCTGTGGTCTTCCAAATGCCGCCGGAAGCTCCTCCAAAATAAAAGACATTCGAACTGCCGGGAACACCGGTAACGGCCAGAACTCGTCCTCCGCGAAAAGGACCGACCTGCCGCCAGCGCATCGCGCTGAAAAGCTTTTCGTCAATCAAACCCGTAGCAGGAGCAGGTTGGGTTGCAGTGGAAGGCTCGGCCACAGCCTTCTTTGGGCCAGATGAAGGTGTTTTCGTTTGCTTGGCTTTTAGTTGCTTGTCTTTTAATTGCTTATCTTCAGAACCCTGAGATTCTTTTGCAGGTGATTGGGCCAATGAAACCGCTGCAAAACAGACGAGAACAAGAAGTAAACGGTAAATCCGGGAAATCATGGGTGAGGCAGCTCCTCTGTGAGTCGAGCGGGAACATAATACGCGATTCATGATCCAGGTGTCGCCCTGGCAGGATGTTTCTGCAAAGCTTGCAATATCGCTACCTGATTGCTAACAAATTTGCTGCTTAGTTTTCAACATTGATAGTAACAACCTTATTCACGATGTCCTCTTGAAAAATTACGACCGCAGACTTGGAATTGGCATCAACTACGTTGTATGCAGGCAGCGACTGCCCATGCCCGTTTATAGTCACTTGCTTCTCCGGCACCGGTTTTTCAAATACAAGAAATACAGCCCAAGATTTGCCAAGCCGTCTACCGGTTTCCTTTTCAGCAAAGTGGTAATCAAACCAAGTTGTTCGCCAAAGATTTTTGGAGTCAGCAATTACAGGAGTTGAATCTTCCTGATTAAACTGAATGGTTACAAATGTTGGCATGGAAACAG
>DAHUXF010000645.1 GCA_027307295.1 Acidobacteriaceae bacterium | reverse complement strand
AGCTGCTGCGATCCGGCGACCTGCCGCAACTCGGATTACAACCCGGACGCCGATCCGAAGTTCCAGGCCTGTCTCAACCAGGCGGCGCTGCACATGGCCGCGGACGGCGTGACGCCGCAGCCGCTTCGTTATATCCGGTGATGTTTAATTGTTTCTCCCGTCCGGACGAAGTCACGTCCAGATGCAGCAGCGCCGCCACTGCAGTGGAGACGCGTGAGCGCAGTGAAATAAGCTGCGGCCCCTGCCGTGGCAGCACGGAATTCGTCAGCAGGATCACATACGTGTTGGTGTAAGGATCAATCCACATGGAGGTGCCGGTAAACCCTGTGTGGCCAAACGATCCTACCGGCAGCAGCGCGCCCCGGTTGGAGGAAAATGAAGAATCAATGTCCCAGCCCAGCCCGCGCACCTCAGCGGCATTGGGGGGCTGCTGCGGAGTGGTCATCTTCTCAATCACGTCGCCATCAAGAATAGTTTTGCGGCTGATGAGCGCCTGCGCGTACAGCGCCAGGTCGCCGGCGGTAGAGAACAGCCCAGCATGTCCCGCAACGCCGCCCATGCGCTCGGCCCGTGGATCATGCACCTGCCCGCGCAATATCTGCTTCCTGTCCGGCGCGTAAGTTTCCGCGATCTTGCTCTTCCATTCCGGGGGCGGCAGGAAGCGCGTGTGCTTCATGCCTAAAGGCTGAAAAATGTGGACTTCAGAATATTGATCCAACCGCAAGCCAGAAAGCCGCTCCACCAACTCGCCCAGGACGATAAAGTTTGTGTCGCTGTAGATGAACAGCGCCCCTGGTGGAGCTTGCAGCTTTTCTTCATGGGCCAGGCGGAAAGCAGCGTCGCGCCCCTCCCAGGGCGGATTCAGGTCCACGTCAGGACGCATCCCGGAATAATGCGTAAGCAACTGGCGGACAGTCACGGTATCTTTGGCATTCATGCCAAAGTCAGGAATGTAATGGGACACGGCTTCATCCAGACGGACCTGCCCATACTGTACCAGCCGCATCACGCTTGGGGCCGTCGCCACAACTTTGGTCAGCGAGGCCAGATCAAAGATTGTGTCCACCGCCATCGGCTCAGGACGCGGGTTGGTCGCACGCAGGCCAAAGGCCTTCTGATGGACAATTCTTCCATCATGACCTACCAGAAGCACCGCTCCGGTCACGGTCTGGTCGTTGATTTGCTCCTGAACTAACTGGTCGACAGCAGAAAAATTGATGGTTTCTTTCGGGCTGGCCGTAGGCTTCTTCTTTTTGTCTTTCACCGTGGATGCAGCGGAAAAAGGCTGGGCCAGAAAAATCAGAACGCAGAGTAAGCTTGGGATTATGCGCGGGAATTTCATCTGTGGACTGAGTGTGTTATAAACCGAAAACAAAAGCAACGCGAGGACATTTTCTGCACCAAAGTACCAACAGCCTCCTGTCCCTCGCCCTGAGTGGGCAGGATGAGCAATTCCGCCACGCCTTTGACGTCTTGCGTTCCGGCATTGCGCAGCGCGCATTCCCTGGCGCTTCCGTTGCGATTGCCCAGCATGGAAAGCTTATTGCGCATAAAGGTCTCGGGCATTTCACCTATGCGCGATGCGCCAAGGCTGTTGGCCCGCTAACGATGTACGATCTGGCGTCCGTCACCAAGGTGGTGGCCACCACCACGGCCTGCATGGTGCTGCATGACCGGGGCCAATTCAATCTTGAGCAGCGGGTGGCCGATCTTCTGCCCGAATTTGCCGGGGATGATCCGCGCCGCCAG
>DAHUXF010000644.1 GCA_027307295.1 Acidobacteriaceae bacterium | reverse complement strand
TTAGTAGGCTCTAATATTCTCGTTGCGGGCATTCATTTAACACTAAATCCATGTTTTTGGCTACTAAAATTAAATAAGCTCCGGTTTTGGTGATCCGGCACCCCGGTTATGGATGGTTGGGAGTTTCCATTCACCGAGCAACTTAAAAATGTCGCTGGTTACGCTGCTGTCCTGCTGTGGGGCAGGCAGAACGTAGATTTTGGATTTATCCAGAGTTTCCCAAATAATGGACATGAGTGGTCCCGGTTTGTGGTCAAGCTACAACCCATTAAGACGCGCTTTTGCAGCTTTTTCCTTTTGCAGGAATTTATCTTTTCTGGCGGGATCCGGTTCCATGGAACCTTGGCTGATGTCCCTAAAGAATTTGCGCTTGCAGATACTAGCTGTCCGTCCAGGGGTAAATGCCTGAGACCCGTGATTTTCTTCCATCGCAGTCCAGACAATGTAAGGCATTTCACCAGATGCCTTTTGGTGCAGCCCGGCGTTACACTAGTTCTGTTTGGGCAACGAACGGTTTTTCTTGCTTTGGACCGCAAGCCATTATAAAAAAGAGCTTCCAGGAATGTTCAGTGCCCCCCTTGGCTTTCCGCAGGATGAACAATTTTTTCCCATGGATCCAATTGTTATTACACAGCAGGAAATAGCTAAGGCGCAGATGCCTGTCCAGGGCGCGTCTGAAGTACGGCCCAAGGTCCCGAATCCCGTGCCGGTCTGGCCACGGCTGCTCTTTGTGCCTCTGGTCTTGGTTTTGCCCTTGCTTGCGCTGGCCGCATTGATCTTGCGGGTTGCCATGAGAGGGCAGGCCCCGCGTGTGCGCCAGACCTGGTCATCCTATCTGCTGACGTTGCTGATTATCAGCAGTCTGCTTTCCACGGTGATGGCGGTGTTTTTTGTGTCCGTGCCCTGGGGACAAATGCCGGATGCTGTCAGCGCGTCACTTTCTGACCTGGATGAACGCGGCAGTTTTCCTTCTCTTCCAGCGCACAAGGTGATGACAAGCGTGGAGTTGAGTTCTACCTTGAAGCCGCTTGTGTTGCTGGCTTCTCCGGCGGCCAAACGATGGTTCCAGAAGACGGAGAGCACATCTGGTCTTCTGGGCGCTGCTTTAATTCTGCATGCTGACTCCCACGGCTATCTGCTGGCCACGGCCCGCCACGTAGCGGATGGCGAGGGCTGGCGTTCGCGCAGCGGCGCGCAGAAAGTAATGGTATCTGTCGGGATGAATGGCTGGGCCTCAGCGCAGGTTGTGGGACGGCATAAGCGTCTTGATCTGGCGCTGCTCTGGCTGGACCGCCGCTTTGGCGAAGGTGAATTTACCCAGCCGGTAGCCACCTACGGGAGCGTGCAGATGGGGGAAAGAATTTTTGTGATTGGCCATCCTGAAGGCCTGAATTTTTCCGTCAGCAATGGTATTGTTTCCCGCACCCCCGGCAATGACGTGCTTCAAGTCTCGGCGCCCATCAGCCCCGGCAACAGCGGCGGTCCCGTATATGACGAATACGGCAACCTGGTTGGCATTGTTACTTCCAAGGTGGCGCGCTCCATGGAACCCGAAGCCGAGAACCTGAACTTCGCGGTGAGCACGGACGCTCTGCTGCATGAATCCGACTGGGAGCTGGTGAACGGCGGGTCCGCGCCCAAAAACGTGCTCTCAGACTTTGTGCACCAGACCAAAGTGCGCAAAACGCCGGTGGAAGCCGTGCGATAGGGAAAATCCAAAGAACATGGCAAACATCAACGTAACGGTCTACGATT
>DAHUXF010000643.1 GCA_027307295.1 Acidobacteriaceae bacterium | reverse complement strand
CCGGAAGAGACTTGTCAAATCCCAGTACACAAGGATGGGTGAAGACAGAGACAGTGAAGGCAAAGATGAGATTGGCTGATTTCTAGAAGGAGAACGAACTTGGCAACAACTGTGGCAAAAGTCGGCGGACCGCAGCTCGTCGATTGGATTGACCGGCATCGTTGGGCCGACCTCGGAAAGAGGCGTTATGTCCGCGAGTATGTCTTGCCCCTCAATCCTGTCATCATCACAGACGGGATTGAGCACTGGGCGGCGCGTAAGAAATGGACGCTTGATTTCTTCCGGCAGCAACACGGCGGGCTACCACTGACAATCGATGGCCGGCAACTCTCGATGCGCACCCTTATTGATGAGGTAAACGCTTCGACCCCTGAGCGGCCTGCGCCGTATCTACGCAACCATCTTGTGAAAAATCTGCCGGAAGAATTGCAAGGTGATGTGCAGCCGATGCCAGAGTGCGTGAGCCCGAATTGGTTAGACCATCGGCTGATAAAGACTTGGAAAGACTTCACCTACGTGGAGCTTTACATTGGCGGAACGGGGGCCAGGTTTCCTGTCCTGCACTATGACGGGCTGCACACCCACGCCTTCCTGATGCAGTTGGAAGGCGTAAAAGAATATGTAGCGTTTCCGCCAGATCAGTCACCACTCATGTATGCGGGAGAGGACGCAGCACATGAAAACAAGTCAGCCGTGGACAACATTGAAAAGCCGGATTTGGCTCGTTTCCCGAAATTCTGCGGCGCAAGCGGTTTCCGCTTCAAGCTTTTTCCGGGAGAGACGCTCTTTGTCCCGTCTGGTTGGTGGCACACCGCGCGCATCCTCTCTCCTTCCATCACCGTCTCCATCAACGGCGCCAATGCGGCCAATTGGAAGAATTTCAGCCGCGATTTCTGCCAGAGCTATTGGGCTGGGCATACGGCAAAAAGGGCTGTGGGATCGGTTTATCTCGGTGTCATCGGCGCCATGATGCGTATGGCGGGTTAACCAGTACAACTTTCAGCCAGATGGCTGTGGATCGTCATCACGAATGTTTCACGCGAGCCCTGGTTAGACTTTTAGTGAAATACAGAGTTGAAAGGCACAACTGTTGGGAAGGGAATGACATGAGGCGTGACAAATTCTTTGCCGGTGAGCGGGTTGTGGTGCGTTCACCGCAAGAAATCCTCGCAACTCTGGATTCCAACGGCACACTGGATGGCCACCCTTTCATGCCGGAGATGCTGGACCGGTGCGGCAAGTCGTTTCGTGTCCATCGACGTGTGGAAAAAACCTGCGTAGAAGCGCCTCCTCCGGTGGAGCCGAACCGGCGTTTTGCCAAGAACGATGTGGTCACGCTGGAAAACCTGCGCTGTGATGGTAGCGGGCATGACGGCTGCAAGCGAGGGTGCCGCTTCTACTGGAAGGAAGCATGGCTGCGCCCTGCGGACGGCGCGGAAACTGAAGTGCCTGTTGATGAAGTTGCTCTTGCCGCATTGCGCGCGCGCCTCAAAGTGAAAGCTGACGGGGAACGTTACTTCTGCCAGTCAACCGAGCTGCTTCGATCAACGGTAGCCTTCCCAGGCAGAATGAAACCATGGCTCGTACGGATTGCCTTTCGGCAGATCCGCCAAAAAGATCGCTCAGCAGCAGAGATGGCAAAGCTCTTCGTGCGCTGGTTCCGCATAAGGCTTCTCCGTGCCGTAGCAGGCGACGAGCGGCTTCGTGGTCCCAACACCAAGGGGACACCGGTTGAGGTGCTCGATCTCAAGCCGGG
>DAHUXF010000642.1 GCA_027307295.1 Acidobacteriaceae bacterium | reverse complement strand
GTCGGGGCGGCGCAAGTTCGTGAAGCGGTGCTGGGCGACACGGACCGGGCGCCATCAGCGCAGGAATTGGCGAAGATGAAGGGTTATGTGGAAGAAGCGATGAAACAGGGGGCCATGGGGCTTTCCACGGCGCTGATCTATCCGCCCGGACATTATGCCAGGACGGATGAGCTGATTGAATTGGCGAAAGTCGCCGCGCAGTATGGCGGCATCTATGCCTCTCACATGCGAAGCGAAGGGCTCAATGAAGTGGCGGCGGTGCGCGAAGCATTGCGCATCGGCAGTGAAGCCCATTTGCCGGTGGAGATTTTCCATTTGAAAGTAAGCGGAAAGACACGCGCCGGCAGCATGACAAACATCGTCCGGATGATTCAGGAAGCGCGCGACTCCGGGCAGGACGTGGCGGCGGACATGTATCCGTATCTTGCAGGCGCTACGGCGCTGGTTTCCAGCCTGCCGCCGTGGGTTGCGGATGGCGGTATGGACAAGCTGCTGGAGCGGCTCCATGATCCCGCAGTGCGGCAACGCATTAAGACTGAGATGTCGGCCACCGGAGAGCGCACATGGGAGAACCTTTATCTTGATGCTGGCGGGGCGTCCGGCGTGATGGTGTCTTCCGTGGTGAATCCGGAGCTGAAGAAATATACCGGTTTGATGGTGGCGGAGGTGGCGGCACAGCAAAAGAAAGATCCGCTGGATGCGTTGATGGACTTTGTTCTTGCCGATCGTGGACTCTCCGGCGCACTCTATTTCATCGCCAGTGAGGAGGACCTGCAAACGGGGTTGCGGCAGCCATGGACAAGCATCGGACTGGACGCCAATGAGCTATCCCTGGATGGGCCGTTGTTTGAACCACACACCCACCCACGAGCCTTTGGCAGCATGGCGCGTTTTTTGGGGCACTACGTCCGTGATCTGCAGTTGGTGCCGCTGGAGCAGGCGGTCCGCAAGATTACATCGCTCCCGGCTCAGCGGGAACACCTGACTGGACGGGGGCTGTTGCAGGAGGGCTTTTTTGCCGATATCACAATGTTCGATTCCGGGACTATCATAGATAAAGCCACGTATGCCAGGCCAGACCAGCTTGCAGAAGGCGTGAAATGCGTTTTAGTCAATGGGCAGATAGCGTTTGAAAACGGGAAGACCACAGGCGCAATGGCAGGAAGGCCACTCAAAGGACAAGGCGCAAAGTGACAATAATCTGCGCATATTAACTGAGCCGCTCTTGATTAACAATTATTTACAAAACCTAGCGTTGCGAATTGAAGATATGCCGTCAAATAGAGTGAGAGGCGCACAAAGCGTCCAGGCACATTCCTAGCGGTTCCGGCCCCCGCCGGTAACCGGCATGCTAAAAAAAATCGAAGTCTGATAGGATTCCAGATTTCCAAATGCTGCCCCTGAGAGGACAGATGTTGAAACCTTTGCCATTAACGACCGTTACCCGCGTCATCCTGTGCGCTTTTCTGGCATTTCTGCTGCTTGGCTGCGGGAACACCAGCGCTGACACCAAACAGAAAGGGGGCGCAGGCTCCGGGGGCAAGGGCGGGCAGGGACGCGGCCAGGGCTCCGTACCCGTGGCCGTCTCCAAAGCAGAGGTACGTGACTTGCCGGTGTTGTTGAACGGCCTTGGCTCCGTGGAGGCATATAACACGGTTGCAGTAAAAAGCCGCATTGATGGACAACTGGTACAGATCAGTTTTAAAGAGGGCCAGGAAGTGAAGCAGGGGGACCTGCTGGCGGTAATTGACCCGCGTCCGT
>DAHUXF010000641.1 GCA_027307295.1 Acidobacteriaceae bacterium | reverse complement strand
GCTACCCCGGCGCATTGCAGGCATCGAAGCAAAACTGGCGGAACACAAAACAGCGGTTGAAAAAGCCAAAGCCGGGATCAAAAGCAATGAAGCCGCGCGCCGCCAACTGGAAGCCGATATCAAAGGCTTTCAGGAAAAGATTGCCAAATACCGTAGCCAGTCTTCCAGCGTAAAGACCAATGATGAATATCGCGCGCTGATGCATGAAGTGGAGTTTGCGGAAAAGCAGATCGGCGTTTGTGAAGACAAGATCCTGGAGCTGATGATTGGCCTGGAAACTGAAGAGAAAGCGCTCAAAGTGGCAGAAGCAGAGCTGAAGACCGAGTCAGCCGACGTGGAAAAGGAAAAGAAGGAAGCGCTTGTCCGCACCGCGGAGGATGAAAAGCTGCTGGGGGAATTGAAAGGGAAGCGTGAGCAGCTGCGCTCCGGCGTGAATGACTCTGCACTCCAGCACTATGACCGTGTGATGCGCCAGCGTAAATCGGCCATTGCCGAAGCGCTGAACCAGAAATGCATGGCGTGCTTTGTGATGCTGCGGCCCCAGAACTGGCAGGAAATACGCACCAATGAGCAGATTGTCACATGCAGTTCCTGCGGACGCATTCTTTATTACGATCCCGCGCATGAACCGGCTGCAGCGCCCGAACCGCCAAAAAAGAAGGCCCGCACCCGCGCTGCCGCTTCAGAAGCCGAAGTTGAGCCGGAAACGGCCCCGGAAACCACTTCCACCACGTGACCTCCCTCCTTCCTATATTCTGATTGCCTGATGGCAAATAGTTCTTTGCATAAAGTATGGGTGAATGATCGCGCTGCCAAACGCCTGCGCGAAGGCCACGTCTGGGTCTATGCGTCGGACGTTGTTCGGGAAGAAAGCACGTTGCCAGGCGCTCTGGTCCAGGTAATAAGCCCAAAAGACCGCGTTCTGGGCTCGGCGATTTACAGCTCATCGTCGCAAATCAAGCTGCGTCTGCTGGATAAAGACCTGCTTGGCTCGGAAGCGGAGCTATTGCGGCTGGTGCAGCAGCGCATTGAAGACGCAGTGGCTTACCGCAAAACCTATGTTGAAAACTCTGATGCCTACCGGGTGGTTTTCAGCGAGGCTGACCGGCTTCCCGGCCTGATGGTGGACCGCTACAACGATATTTATATGCTTCAGGTGCTCACGCAGGCGTGGGACGCTCAGCAGCGCAAGCAGGCAGTGGTTGACGCCTTGCAGAAGCACAGTGGCGCAGTCCACATCGTGGAGCGTGTGGACGCCCGCATACGCGAGCTGGAGCAGTTGCCGCAGTCTGAATCGAGGCTGGTGCATGGAAGCAAAACGGCGACTGTTGTTACCATGAACGGCTTCAAATTCAACTATGACGCGCTGGACGGGCAGAAGACGGGCGCATTTCTTGACCAGCGCGAGAACTACGCAGCAGTGGCGCAATATGCTCACGGCCACGCCCTGGATATCTGCACATACCACGGCGGATTTGCTCTCCATCTGGCTGCGAAGTGCGCTCAGGTAACGGCCGTGGACATATCGCGTGAAGCGCTTGAGGTGGCTGAGCAGAATGCAAAGCTGAATGCCGCCGCCAGCCGCCCGGAGATTGAATGGATCGAAGGCAATGCATTCGATTTGCTGAAAGACTATGCCGCTTCCGGCAAGCAGTATGACGTGATTGTGCTTGATCCACCGGCGTTTGCCAAATCCAAAAAGCACCTTGATGCCGCCATGCGCGGCTACAAAGAGCTGAACCTGCGCGCCATGAAAATGCTGC
>DAHUXF010000640.1 GCA_027307295.1 Acidobacteriaceae bacterium | reverse complement strand
CCAGCAGCGTGGCCGTGGGGCCAGCCAGTTCAATGGCTTTGGCATAGAGTGCCCAGACCGGATCGAGGACAGGATGATCGTGCGTGTCAAGAATGTACTTTTCAAAGTTGGAATGCCCGGCAATGTGGATCTGGGCCACACGCCCATGCGGCACGTTCTTCAGATACTCAAAAGGATCAAAGCTGTGATTGCGGGAAGAAACATAAATATTATTGACATCCAGCAGGATGCCGCAGTCGGCATCTTCCGCCACTTCTGTAAGAAACTCCCATTCCGTCATTTCGGAAACGTGATATTCGGCATAACTGCTCAAGTTTTCCACGGCAATGGGCACTTCCAGAAAATCCCGCGCCTCGCGTATCTTTTGCGCGGTGCGTTTTGCCGCCTCAAAAGTGTAGGGCATGGGGAGAAGGTCATGCGAGTAGGCGCCATCCACGCTGCCCCAGCACAGGTGGTCCGTAAGCCAGGGCGTATTGGTGCGGCGCACCAAGGTCTTGAGCCTGCGCAGGTGCTCGCGATTCAGCGGCTCAGCCGAGCCAAAATACATGGAGACGCCGTGTTGGACAACGCGATAGCGCTCCAGAATCTGGTCAAGCACTTGCAGGGGGCGTCCGCCATCCACCATGAAATTTTCTGAGATGATCTCAAACCAGTCCACGACTGGTTTCTTATCGAAAATATGGCCGTAATGGGGGATGCGCAACCCAATGCCGACGCCGTAATCTTTGAATCCGTTAAAACGATTTGCGGGCATAAATATGTATGAGACGAGCGGGGGAGTTGGTGAAAAAGTAGAGGACCAGTGCACCTGCCACTGGCCCCCCGGACCATAAGAGGGCCTGGCTATTTCTCCATTGGTTTGCCGTCTGTACGGCACTCACCCTTGCCCTTGCAATCATTCTTGCCTTTGGTGGCTCCGCAGCCGCCCTTGCCTTTGCAGGAGTTCTGGCCTTTGCAGGCATGTTTTTCTTTCTTGGTTTTGGTTGCCTTTTTGCCGGAGTCGGCCTTAGCGGTGTCTTGCTTGTCCTTATCGCCGGTGTCTTGCAGGGCAAAAGCATTCTGGCCCGCAGCGAATCCTGTGAGCGCGGCTCCCATCAGGAGCAAACGAACTGACTTCGTCATGGTAAATCTCCCTTCCTTCTTTTTATAGACGCTTGCCGGAAGCATCTTCAGGCTGAAGACAGCTAGGGCCGGAAGTTACAACTCGACGCATCGTCTTTTGTTGTACGTACAGCAATAAAAAACGGATTGTTTGGGTTCCAGCTTGTATCGACGGCGCATGCCGCCGGTGGGGGGTGAATGGTTTGCACATAGGTTAAGACAAATATGCGTGAAAATACTACCATGCCCGCAGGAGAGGGATGCAAACGATTTTGGCCAAGGAGATTGGCTTTTCAGATAACAGCCTGGTTCTGAGCTGGGCCAGAGTAGATTAAGGCTCCAGTTGCATTTTGCCAGTGATTTGCACCTGATATGCGTGCGTTATTCTTATGTGCGGGGCTATTTTTTGCGCTGATCTTATTTCCTGCGTTGGATTTATTTCTTGTGCTGGTTCTTATTTTTTGCGCTGAACCAGAAAATGGGCCAGGTCTTTGAGTGTCTGAGCTCGCTGATGGAAAGAATCGAGCGCGCTGCATCCGGAAAAGATCAACTCATCAGCTTTGTGAAGCGATTCATCAATGCCGAACAGCGAGGGATAGGTGGCTTTTTCTGACGCTGTGTCTTTGCCGGCTGTTTTTCCGAGCTGTTCTGAGGATTGTGTGA
>DAHUXF010000063.1 GCA_027307295.1 Acidobacteriaceae bacterium | reverse complement strand
CTCTCGCCCGCTATTTCTGGCATGCGTGGTACCTGCTCCAGGGCCGCGGCAGCGCCGCCCGCTTTCGCGCCGAGGGCCAGGCCGGTACCAAGATGCTGTGGTACGTCTTCCGCGCCCATCTGGCCCTGGCCGCAAAGATATTCTTTATAGGTTGGATAGCGGTCTGCTCCGGAGCGCTGCCTGCCGGCGCGCAGAGCGGCGTCATGAGCCCCTATCAGGACGAAAGCGACGGCATCAACGCCGGAGGAAAATGGATTGAGTTCCATTCTGAAGATAAGATGACCGCCGCCAGGCAAGTCCGCTTCGAGCTTCTCTCAGACAATTATCTGAGCGAAGACCCGGAATACAAGCCGCGGATTGAACTGGTATGCACCAACCGCAAATACACATATGCCGACTTCAATCCCGGCATGCGGCTCGGGCCGCCCAACCGGCCCGGCTTCTGGGGACAGCCCCAGATGGAAGTCCTGGTGCGCGTGGATGACACGCATCATTACCACGGCTGGAACTGGATACGTGGCCGCTTTCTCTCCATGGACAAGGGCACCGCGCGTGAATTAATTGGTGCTCACATATTTAAGGTGGAAATCCGTGGGCGCAGAGGGCCGGAGATCGCGGAGTTCTCGCCAGCCGGCATTGATCCGGCCCGCGTAAAACAGGCCTGTGGTCTCACGCCGAAAAAACCCAGCAAGAACTAAGCCCAAGGCTGGGTCCGGCAATGCATCATTGCTTCTGGGCTTGGCCGGCTGCCTCTAAAGCAGCTGCCATGTCCGGATGCTCCGCCAGAACTTCCCGCATGGAATCCTGGCCAATCTGCCGGCCCAGTTTTTCACCCTGGGCGCGCATCTCATTTCCAATTTGCGGTTGTAATGAAACAGTTTTTTGCCCCAGCGGGCTTTCATAAAACGCTATCAGGGCTTTTATTTCCTCGTGGGAAAAGTCTTTGTCATAAATTGGGATGGCAAATTCCATAAACTGCTTAACGTCAATCCTGGATTGGAATTTGATCAGGAACAAATCGATGAGTTTGTCGCGGTATTCTCCTGGAGGCAGTGAGTTGGCCAACACAGGCCGGATGGACTGCGTTATGGATTCTACACTGCTCAGCATAAGCTTCTCTGCCCCAGTGACTTCCAGCAACCGGCGAATGTCGGCTTCCTTGGCGGGATCAATTGCGCTTGATGCGCCTGCCGGGTGGGTTGAAGGAGCAGCTTGCTGATGTCCTTTTTGCGTGGACGACGATTGCAGGCCGCTCTGCGCGGTCGCGGAAGACAGTGCAAAAATAAACAGCACAAGTACGGTAGTGCAGATTTTCATTTGCGGCTCCGCCGATATTTTTTGATCGATTGGGAATTGAGGCCTGCATTTTATCCTGGGTCAAACCTCGCGTCACGGCAACTCATGCCTGTCCGGGATGCCAACAGTACATCAAGAGCTCCTGTCCGCCCGTGTGATGAACGGCTCAGGACGGGATTGCAAGGACCTTGAGTCTGGCGGGCCGGAAAAATAGGGCCTTCACTGGCAAAGGATGCAAAACACCTAAGGCTACTGGCCTTTGGATACTGTGGTTGCCATATGGGTGAAGAGCGGTTCCTTTGGTAATATCTGAGTTCCACAATCACAGCGGGGCCAAGGTATCTTCACCCCTCGCGCTCCGCTTCGATCATGAGTACTGTAGTCTCCCCAAAGCGACGCGAGACACCCGGCCACCGGGCCTTGCCGATTGTTGCCTTTTTTACGGGCGACACGGTTGCCGCGCGCTATTTTGCCGGCGTACAGCGTTACCGCCGCATGCACTTTGAAGACCTGTCCGCGGAGCACTCTGATATTGAACGCATTGTGCTGATCTCCCGGGAAGACCTATTGGAGGAACACTATAACCAGCTTCGCGTACCCAACACGCGCGTGCTGGCGCTCGCCCATTCCCGCTTTAAAGATCCACGAAATGACGGCGCGATTTACGCCTATCTGCCGCCGGACGTTCCTGAAGATCTGCTCGATCGCATGGTGGACAATGCTCTGGACCATATCCATCTGGTCCATACCCGGCATGAGGTGAACCAGCGGTTGGCGGGCGCAAGCCAGGAAATCCACGAACTGAACCAGATCGGCATGGCGCTTTCCGCCGAGCGTGATCCCAACAAGCTGCTGGAAATGATCCTGACCAAGTCGCGGGAGTTCACCAGCAGTGACGCCGGATCGGTCTATCTGGTAGAAAGCTCCGCTCCGTCCCGGTTGCGACAATCTCTTCTATTCTCGCAGGCACAGACGATTGCGCCTGCGCCGGAAGAAGACGTTCGCGAACACCTGCGCTTCAAGCTGGCACAAAATGACTCAGTTGAGGTTTCCTTTCGTGAAGCCACCATGGAGATCAACGAACAGTCCATTGCCGGCTACGTAGCGCTGACCGGCGAGATCGTTAACCTGGAAGATGCTTACAACCTTCCTGAGGGCGTTCCTTATTCCATTAACCGCAAGTTTGACGAGGATTCCGGTTACCGCACCAAATCAATTCTTGCCGTGCCCATTCGCAACCAGAAGGAGAAGATCATCGCGGTTCTGCAGTTGATCAATGCGAAGCGAAATTTTGCCACCCGGCTGGATTCGGCGGAAGCGGTGGAAGCCCAGGTGATTCCCTATACCGCGCACCAGCAGGAGATTGTGCTTTCACTGGCCGGGCAAGCTGCCGTGGCGCTGGAAAACAGCCAGCTTTATGATTCCATCCAGCGTTTGTTTGAAGGCTTTGTGCGCGCTGCGGTAACAGCGATTGAAGCCCGCGACCCTGCAACCTCCGGACATTCCTTCCGCGTGGCAAATCTTACGGTGGCGCTGGCGGAATCCATTGATCGCGTGGACACCGGCCCGTATGCTGCTGTGCGCTTCTCCCGCGACCAGATGCGCGAGATCCGCTATGCCAGCCTGTTACACGATTTCGGCAAGGTAGGAGTGCGCGAAGAAGTCCTGGTAAAAGCTAAAAAACTTTACCCCGCGCAGCTGGAGGTGATCCGGCAGCGTTTTGGCCTGGTCCGGAGCACGCTGGAGAATGAAACGCTCAAAGCGAAAATCGCCCTTCTGCAGGAACAAGGCCAGGAGGCATTTCGGGCAGTGGAGAAGACCCTGGACGAGAAGCTGGCTGCACAGCTCCGCGAGATGGATGAATATCAGCATGCCATCATCTGGGCCAATGAGCCGACGGTTCTTCCGGAAGGAAATTTTGAGTCGTTGCTGCATATCGCCAATCATCATTATCAGGACACGGATGGGAAAAAGCGGCCCCTGCTGACGCATGATGAAGTGCAGATGCTCTCCATCCGTCAGGGGTCTCTGGACGAAGAAGAGCGCTTACAGATTGAATCGCACGTGCTGCACACGGTGAGCTTCCTGCAGCAGATTCCGTGGACCAATGAGCTGCGCAATATCCCGGAGATTGCGCGCGGACACCATGAAAAGCTGAATGGGACTGGCTATCCTTACCGGCTTTCAGCCCCGGAAATTCCCGTGCAAACGCGCATGATGACCATTGCCGATATCTTTGACGCTCTGGCCGCCGCGGACCGCCCGTACAAAAGAGCAGTGTCCGTGGAGCGCGCCCTGGAGATCCTGGAGCTTTCTGTCAAGGACGGCGAACTGGATGGAGGACTGTTTGAAGTTTTCAAGTCTGCCAGGATTTATGAACACTGGAAAATAGAGCCTTCCATTCATTAAAGACGCCTTGGGCGTAATCATGAGTATTAGCTTGTGATTGCAACCGTCCCTAAATCTTACGGGCATTCATGATGAGATCCCCATACATGTCACGGGCAGTATGAAAATCCCCATACTCCATTGAAAACGAACTATCCATGCCTGTGAGCGTCCGGTTCACCGCCGCCGAAAGCAAAGGATTGAAGAACCCAAGCGCTCCTTTTACGTTCTGCCCGAGTGAGGTGAAACTGCGGGCCAGCCACCGGTTCCTGCGCCCAATAGTCGTCAAAGTCACCTGCGATAGCTGGCCGGCATGTCTTAGCACGCGGCTTTCAAAGGCCGCCTGGTCATAAATACGCTGAAAAAAGTAGGCTTGAGAATCGCCGGTCTCGCGTACTGCTCCGGAGAAGCCGATTCGTTGTTGTTGGACATATCGATTCCCAAAGGGAACACTGAGCATAAGCATTCCACCCGGTTTCAGGACGCGAATGAGCTCGCTTACGGCCTGGGAATCACCCGTCTCACCCTCAATGTGTTCGATCACCGACATTGAGTAGACAATGTCAAACTTTCCGTCTTCAAACCGTAAAGAGCGGGCATCCTCAATAGAAAACCGCGCCTCGCCTTTCGCTTTTTGCCCCAGGCCTCGCCACATCAGCCGGTATTCATCCACATTCAACTCACTGATGTCTGTGAGATCAATTTCACAGCGGGTATGAAATGCAAGAAACAAGCCCAACATTTTGGGGCTGCCGACGTCAAGGATTCTGAGTGGCTGACCCTCCGGTGCAGCATTGGAAATTTCGCGAATTGCTGTTTCAAAAAAAAAGTACTCGGGGAACCTTGTATAAGAGTTAATTGGCTGTGTGATCTTGCCGACCGTCTTCTTGGCTCCGAGCCTCAGGCCATTTGCCAGGCAATTTGATATGCCGGCACGAAGCCCAAACGAGTAATATTTCAACTCGTCGTATGGAAACAAAGCCATTTTTTATTCGGTCCTCTCAAGGCTCGAGCATTTCATTAACCCCGGCATGTGTGCAACAACTGCCTTCCCGTTGTACAGTGCTTGCGGCCAGATTCTCTTCAATGTAGGATGCCGCTCTCAGACCGGGGAAGTTGTCTTCTATAACCCGGTACAGCCAAAGCGCGAAGCAATTTGGAAAGAGGGCCTTCGCCGTTGGAACCTAGTTGAATTGCTCAACAGTTCACATGTCAAGAGGCGGGGTGCAATGGCGGTACAGGCCTGCATGGAGCGGCAAGCCAAATCGCTCGTTCCCTAGCTATGCCACGCCCCTCACTGATGAGCGAAAACCCAGCTCTTTTACGCCCGGCAGCGTTGATTGGCAAACAGGCATTAAGAGTGCTGCGGGCAAGGTTTGGGTGAAAGTGTTGCCCACCGTAACCGGCAAATGCAGTAAGATACTTTCATTGAACATCAATGAAAGAATTTTATATTTGCGACGCGTCGCGTTTTGAAAACCAGGTGATCACTACTTCGTTTGTTGTGGTCTCCAAGCAGGCCAAGCCGAAGAAAAGCGGCGAGCTGTATCTGGCGCTGACGCTGGCCGACCGCACCGGCCATCTTGACGCCAAGATGTGGGACAACGTGACCGAGCATATCAACTGCTTTGAGCAGGATGATTTTGTCAAAGTGCGCGGGCTGCTGAATCGCTTTAACGGCAGGTTCCAGCTCACGGTGCACAAAGTGCGGTCCATGCAGGAAGCGGAAGTCGACTTTGACGACTATCTGCCGCGCACCACCAAGGATATCGGCGTCCTGTGGCAGACCCTGAAGGATTATGTCGACAGCTTTCAGGACCCGCATTTACAGGCGCTGGTGCGGGCATTCATGGCAGACCCGCAGATTGAACAGGCGTATAAAAACGCTCCCGCCGCCAAGACATTGCATCATGCCTTTATCGGGGGGCTGCTGGACCATGTAGTCTCTCTGTTCCGGCTCTGTGACCTGGCATGCCGTAATTATCCGGAAAGCATCAATCGCGACCTGCTGCTTACCGGTGCGTTTCTGCATGACATCGGCAAAATCCATGAGCTCACGTACAACCGCTCGTTTTCCTACACCACGCGCGGACAATTGCTTGGGCACATGATCATTGAACTGGAAATGCTGCACGCCAAGATCGCGCTGGTACCGGGATTTCCCGGCGAATACAAAACGCTCATCGAACACCTGATTATCAGCCATCATGGAAAATATGAGTTCGGCAGCCCTAAGCTGCCTATGTTCCCGGAAGCGCTCATGCTGCACTATCTTGATGATCTGGATTCCAAAATGGAAAGCATGCGCGCCCACTTTCTGCGTGAAGCGGAAGCGGAATGGACTGGATACAACTCCAGCCTGGAGCGTCCGTTGCTCAATTCAAAAAAGTTTCTGGAGAATATAAAGACTGCCGGCGCAGCTCCGGTTACCCAGCCGGATACAGGCTCTGCGGAAAGTTCATCGGCTCTTGCAGCAGCTGAGCCAGAATAGATGAAGCAACACTATAATTTTCGTGACCGGGGCCGTGGTCAAAAACAACTAGGGGGTTCAAAAGTGAAAGCTATGCGTGCGTTGTTTATTGTGGCGCTGTTTGCGCTGTCATTCCTTCTGGGGTGCTCCAGCAATCCCAGCACACCGGCAACTTCATCTGACAATGCCGCTGGTGGCAGCGCCCCAGAGGGTAAAGGCGAAGGCAAACGCAGCAGCAAACCCGTCAGGCAGTCCCTGACGATTCCTGAAGGCACAGTCATCACGGTGCGCCTGGGAGAGAGCCTGAGTTCGAAGGGCAGTTCCGCCGGGCAGGGATTCGCAGCCACCGTGGCGGAGCCCGTGAGCGTGGAAGGCAAAACGGTGATTGAGAAGGGTGCGGCCGCGCACGGGACCGTGGTGGACGCCAAAGCCATGGGACACTTCAAAGGCGGGGCCTTGCTTGAGGTCCGGTTGGATTCCGTTTCAGTGAACGGAGAGGAGACTCCCATTCATACCAGCGTGGTATCGCGTACCTTGCAGGGCAAAGGCAAAAGGTCGGCTGGGTTCATTGGCGGAGGCGCTGGCGCAGGAGCATTGATTGGAGCCCTGGCCGGCGGTGGCAAAGGCGCAGCCATTGGCGCAGCAGCGGGTGCGGGCGCAGGCACCGCAGGCGCCGCATATACCGGCAATAAAGAGGTCGTCTTTGGGGCTGAGACACCTTTGAGCTTCAAACTTAAGCAGCCGGTGGCAGTCAGATAAAATTACTGCAAAGAAGCAGGTTAAAAGGGATGCTCGTCAGCATCCCTTTTTTACTCTTGATCCTGAACCCTACAACTGCTGTGAATGGTTGCATTTGCTGGCAGTTACCCCCGTCATGGAAATGCCCAATCATATCCAGCGATTTCCCCTCCAGTTTAGCGTATACTCGGAACACTATTTTGGTTGGCTGCTGTCAACCCCTTGTGCCACTCAAGAGGTTCGAAGAGTCAAGGGGAGCTGTGCGCATGCACGTCAGCACCGAATTTGCCAGCGATCGAGACTTGCTGGACAGAATGATGGACAAGGGAATCGTGGTGGAAATATGGGACCGCGTTGGACTTCCCAACATTGATATGACAGGTATGCGCATCACAATCTCCCTGCTTCAGCTTTTCTGCGAAGGGAAAAACCCGCCCTTACCCGCAGGATACTTCTGGAAAGTAGACTCTTTATAGTTCTGCCGCATGTGCATTCCGATTTCTGTGTACTAGGGAAGGCATTGCTCTTCGTCAGGTGAACGTCAAAGCCTAGGGCCGTCAGTATTTTGATTGAGATTCGTTGCAGTCGCCACTGTTATTTCATCTTTCATTTACTTGCCAGCGATGGCGATGTTGCAGGGAAGACTGTTACGCCCACGGCGGGAAATTTTAGAGTCCCGCTCTCAGGAAACCACTACTAGTGGCAATCTCTCAACTCAGAGTGGATTAGTTTTTGGGTTTTGGTCACCAGTCTTGCCGCTCAGACCTCCTCTTTTCAGCTAGGGGTCAGAATCGAAGGTAAATCATGCTCGGGATGAGCGCGCATCAATTGGTAAGCAATCCCTCCCATTCCAGGTAACAGGCCGGGGGTGAACGCGGTTTGGCCCATGCCGCAGGATGGTCCATCTTGCTCTAGACTGGTCAGGATTACATCGAGCAGATTCGAGGAACTGAGCTCTTTCGGTGCCTCTCCAGCAGCAATCGCATGATTTAGCAATTCCCAGGCGCCAAGATCGCCATGACACGCGCAATGATTCCAGCCCATCCCCATCCGCCAAGTTGCTGCTGCGGCCCGATGCAAGCATTCCCGTGTCGATGCCTGACTAAGTGTTGAATCCAGATTTAGATGTGCCAGGCCGATTCCAACCGCGCCGTGGCACCACGCTGCTATGGTTGTCGCGCCTCCGAGCTTGCGTAGGTCACGCCAATTCTGCTCTTGCTCGTCAAACAGGGCATCTTGGAAAGCGAATGCTTCTTGTGCCAGTTGCTCACACCACGAGCTGCCGGTTGCGCGTGCGAGATGAGTCAAGGCCCATCCGATGCCGGTTACGCCATGTGCAAAGCCGCCCATTCCTTCGGGCGACTTGCTACAGAGCCAATAAGCCTGCCCGTTCCGATGTTCAGCACGCTCCCGTAAGTGATACCCAAGCTGTGAGGCAATGCTGACATAACTTTTATCTCCTGTCTTACTGGCAAGCGTCAGCAATGGAACAATGGCACCCGCGCAGCCGGAAAGCAGGTCATGGACATCATCCACTGCGGCTGCTGCGGGAATTTGGTTCGCCAATTTGCCGGCGCGTTGCAAACCATCACCGCCATCCAACCCCCAATCCGCCAACACAACATAGGTCCAGATCTGCGAGCCAAGTCCGAGATATGCGCCTGGTGGATCGGGTCTGACCTTCAGCCCTTCGCCATCCAAACGTTCCCGTTTGGCCTCCCCCAAGTGCAAAGTATGCAGTGCCGCTGCAAATAGCCTGTCAAGTCCATTAATGGGATCGGCGCGCCCGGCTCCTGTTTCTCGTAGATAAGCGCCAAACAACAAAGTGAGCCCGGACATCCCGTTGTAGAGGTCTTGCTCCAAGGGCTGCATTGACCAGCCCGTTGCAGTAAGCACCGGTGCAATCCAGGCCACACTGCCGTCGTCGGCATGAATTGCATTTGTCATTATGGATTCGATGATTTGCGCGGCTTGACGGCGGCGGCGCGATTCCAGATCGCCGCCGCGTCCATGCGTCCGCATTATTGATGTTCCACGAGGTGTCCATCCGTCATTGCTGTAAGCGCTCACCAGTGACGCTTGGATGGCCTTGCGCTCAAGAGCGAAATCTGCGCTGCGCCAGTCCGAAAGGGCAGCTTCAACCAGATGACAGGGCGGAAGCCAGGTTGTACCACGTGGTCCGTGCAATCGGCCTTCACGCGCCACGCAGGAAAAGTATGGAATATCTCCCTCCAGCAATTCATCGATCTCGGCACGCATGACCGCCGGATCGCTCGGCGCCATGGGGACGTTTGCGGCCATTTTCTCCAACAATTCGAAGGCCTGCTGCTGCGCAGGTTCGGGATTATGCAGCGATACAGGATGCCATAGCATGCGACCGATCTCGGCATAAACCTCCGTTGCACGCAGCACCACGCGGATACGGCAACCCTCGAACCTTTGCATCCGCGGCCACAAGAGGCCGGCAGCATCCAGGCGCTGCAGAGTGGCCGTTAATTCATCAAACCCGCGTAATACTTCCGGCCAGTACTCAGCGAGCGCTGGCCCAGGGCTGGGATGATTCTGCGACACCGGAGCTTCCACTAGGACGGGGCCGACATATGCTTTGTCCGTACCCGCGTCAAGAATTCCCTGCTGACGCTGCATTGGCTGCTGCCCAGGGAGCATGCCCACAGCGGAATTGTCGACTCCGCGAAACCCAAGACTTACTCCGCGACCTGGCAGCAAACCTATACTAAGCACGGTTCGCGCTATCAGTCCTATGGCACGATCGAACGCGCCTCCATAACCGGATGGCGACGGTGGAATTTTGGGCGTAAATAGGGTTTCACAGTCAATCACCACGGGGCTCCCGCCCTGAGCGATCATATTTTCAGCATGCAGATCGCTGCCGCTAAGCAGCCGCATTAACGCCAGCAAGTGGCCAATGCCGCGATAAAAGCGAAGCAGTTCCTCGTTTCCTGCCGCGAAGCGGTGGGTCACAAATTCTGCCCATCCGTAATCGCCACAGTCCACAATCTCAGGGACGCGGATGCTCAGCGGGCTGCCATGATCTTCGGCAAGTCCGGCGATGTAGCCGCGGAGCGCGGTATCAATTGCCAACGAACGCGGTTTGTAAACAACACGCCAGCCCACACCGCCGACCATTGCCACAGTCGCCCCGCTGCAATGGCTGTCACCGGCCCCGAATCTAAGTTCGTTCAGCTCGTCCGGCTCACCGGCGCACAGATCTTTCAACCGGTGCCGATCCGCCGTCCAACGCTGCGCAAAGCGCAACGCCGCCATGCACCGATTGCGCGCGATCGCACTTACCCGCCATAGTGAGGGGTAATGGCTGGCCAAGTCATCCCAGAATGACTGCTGTGCCGAGAGATCAAGGAATTGCTGCCAACGCTGTTCCGGGCTCTCGCCGTTTAATTTCCCGGTTTCCCGCGCGGCGTTGAGTTCAAGAACAAGCAACCGGCTGAGTTTATTGTGCAGAACTGTGTAAAGCGATTTCCGGGTTGCATCGGTTATAACATCGCGCTCTCTCTCGCTCAATCCTGCAAGGAAAGAAAGCTGGGCTGCCAGTTCGTCCAGAACGGGCGTAACCAGACAACCCAGAGACCCATCGAAGTAGCGCGATGCCATGGTCAATTTAGCAGCACTGTACCGTGTCTGAGCCGGTGCAAATAGAGTAGCTTGTGCCCTTTGCGGTTGCGTTAACGATATCTGCTTGTGCGAACTCCCCGGCAGCAAAGAGCGGACCGGCAGGATTATTCTGCCCTCCACCATTACGCCAATGTTCAACCAATGCC
>DAHUXF010000639.1 GCA_027307295.1 Acidobacteriaceae bacterium | reverse complement strand
AAAGAGCGAATTGGCCCGTTATTTCCCACGAAAAACCGCGATATCCCGCCATTTTTGCGAGTATATTATTCCCCGTCTTAGTTCCTTCCAGCTAAGGCATTTTTCACTGCTATCCCATTTTTTAGTTTGTTCATCACACCAATTCGCAAGGCGGGAGTAGATCCTGCTTTTTCAGGGGGACCTATGAATGCTAAATTCACGCTGGTTTTCTGCTTCCTCATGCTTGCCACAGCCGCATCTACCCAGACGGTTACTACAAACGGGAAATGTTCATTTCAAACCATCACGGTTCCCGGTGAGTTCAGCAGCTCGGCGGAGGGAATCAATGATATCGGGGCTGTTGTTGGCGGCTTCTCACAATCGCTGCGCAATCCGCAGACGCAGGGATTCCTTCTGTTCCAGGGGAAGTTCACAACCTTCAGTTTTCCTGGCGCAGCCGCCACAATTGCCAACGATATCAATAACAATTCGCAAATCGTGGGCTCATACTCTGACAATGCCGGCCATGAGCATGGATTCATTGTGCATTCCGGAGGATTTCAGACCATTGACTTTCCCAACGCACCCAACGGAACAAGGCCATTGGCCATCAACCGCGTGGGAGCGATTGTGGGGGGACTGCCGGGCGCAAACGGCGGGGAAAGAGCGTTTCTGTTATTCAATGGGCGGTTCACTCCGTTTACTTTTCCCGGAGCGGTGGAAACCGAGGCCCGCGGGATCAACGACAATAGCGTGATTACGGGGACTTACCGCATGGTTACTGGAGGTCCGGTCCACGGATTTAAAGTGAGAAATGGCCAGTTTGCTACCTTTGATTTTCCCGGAGCGCTCGATACCTTCCTGGCCAGGGAGAACAATAAAGGCGAGCTGGTCGGTTCCTATCGTGCCAGCGACGGCATACACGGATTTTCCTTTGATCAGGGCAGGTTCAGCACCATTGACGATCCTGACGCGCTGGCGGCGGCGCCTCCGGGCACGTTTATCAATGGCCTGAATAATAATGACAGGATCACCGGGGGCTTCACCAACAACAACATCATAGGCGCAAAGGCGTTTCAGGCAAATTGCGAGAGCGTGTTCTAAAATCAGCGAAGGCAGTCAGAAAAGGTTCCCGACTGCCTGTCTGCATCTCTTCCTTGCAAAAGATCTACACAATGAAAAGATATGGGGCATTCAGCTGTCCCTGTCTCCTGCTTTGGGACCCAAGCTGGGCGGCGCTCTTTACGCAGCAGCCGCTGGCGACATTGACCTATCCGCCGCCTGGTGAATGAACTTGCGCATCACGTTAGCCCACATTACTTTCTTCCGTACGGCGCTTTCTTTTACGGTGCGCCCCTGGGCAAACATTGCCAGCAGTGCTTTCATTTTGAAGACGCGCAGGATGGCTGCTTCCGCCTGGGTTACGCCATAGCTCGCAAGAAAATTTTCCTGAATCTGCCCGGTGATCTTGCGATTGCAGAAAGGATATTTCTCCAGCGCTTCAACCGACGCCAGAAAGGCAGCGATATCTTCAAACGTGTTTCCACGCCGCCGCATGTGGGCAAATTCACAGTAGCCTACCCCATTGTCGGTCACAATAACATTGAGAGGAGTGAAATCCACAAGAACCGCCGCATTGGGCAGCGACTTCCTGGTACGGGCCAGCGAGCTTCTGGCCCCGCTCATAATCATCTTGATGGAACTCTCATCCAGCCCCTCGACCTGGCAGCTTTGGCATAGCTTCTCCAGGCTGGCCAGAAGGACCGCAGCATCAAATGGCTCCGGAGCG
>DAHUXF010000638.1 GCA_027307295.1 Acidobacteriaceae bacterium | reverse complement strand
TACAGAAAGGTGGAAGCCAAAACGATTTTTCAGGATGGCCGCGTCTATATGCTCAAGCGGTGCCCTGAGCACGGCCCGGAGCGGGTCCTGATCGCCGACGACGTTGACTACTACCGGCGCTGCCGTGAAATCTTTATCAAGCCGCCGGAGATGCCCCTGGTCTATAACACGCCGGTCAAATGGGGATGCCCCTACGATTGCGGCTTGTGCACCGACCACGAGCAGCACTCCTGCCTTACGCTGGTGGAGATTTGTGATTACTGCAATCTGCGCTGTCCGGTGTGCTATGCCTCCAGCGGCCCGGAGCGGGAGCAGTTCCGCGATCTGAAGACCATTGAGAAAATGCTGGATGCGGTGGTCCGCAATGAAGGACAGCCCGACGTGGTGCAGTTGTCCGGCGGCGAACCCACCATGCATCCCGATTTCTTCACGATCGTGGAGATGGCAAAGGCCCGGCCCATTCGCCACTTGATGGTCAACACCAATGGCGTACGCCTGGCGCAGGATGAAGATTTTGCCCGCCGCCTGGCCGGCTGCGCTGAGGACTTTGAGGTTTACCTCCAGTTCGATTCCTTTGAGCGAGACCCGCTGATGGCGCTCCGCGGAGCTGATCTGCGGCGTGTCCGCGAAAGCGCCCTGGAGAAACTGAATCGCTATGGAATCTCAACCAATCTTGTTGTGACGCTGAAGAAAGGCCTCAACGATCACGAAATCGGAAATATCATTGACTTTGCCCTGGAACAGCCTTGCGTCCGTGGCGTTACCTTTCAGCCAATACAAGATGCGGGACGCCTGGAAGAATTCAACCCAGCTACAGACCGCCTTACGCTGACGGAAGTTCGCCGGAAAATTCTGCAGCAGACTGCGGTCTTCCGTCCAGAAGACATTATCCCTGTTCCGTGCCATCCCGATTCTCTGGCCATGGCTTACGCTCTCAAGCTCGGCGGAAAAGTCACTCCGCTTACGTCAATGATTCCACCGGAAACGCTCATCAACGCAGCCGGCAACACGATCCTTTATGAACAGGAGGCGGTCGTCCGCGACAATCTCTTTAAACTTTTTGCCACCAATCACTCGCCCCAATCTGGCGCGGGCAGCCTGCGTGAACTTCTCTGTTGCCTGCCCAAGGTGCTGGTCCCTGACAACATTGGATATGAAAACGTCTTTCGCGTCATTATCATGCAGTTCATTGACGCTCATTCTTTTGATGTCCGCTCCGTCAAAAAAACCTGTGTGCACATTGTGCATCCTGACGGACGCCTGATTCCTTTTGATACGTACAACATCTTTTATCGCGACGGTCTGGAACAAACGCGCCTTATGCCGCTGCGGCTCAACTCGCTCTAATCTAGCCGCTAGGTCTCTCCTCTACACTTCACGGAACAGTTATCATTTGGGTGTTTGTCAACACCGCATCAAGCTGTGTCCAGGCGACGCCGGTAACCTTGTGAGTGCCGTGGCTCAGGCGAAGAAACGTGATGCCGCATTCTGCCGCGGAATTGTAAAAAGTAGCCCGTGACAGGTCGTCCACATAAATCCTGAGTGCCGCGAAAGACGAACCGCTTGAGGGTGTTTCCGCAAAGATACTCTGGTAGACGTTCCCGGTTACCTCACCCGGTTCAATGATGAGCCCCGGACCTGGGTTCGGCCCACATGATGGCTCTGCCGATCCAGCCACATTGATTTTGAAAGACTTCTTGCTGACAGCTCCCTGGCTGTTCCATGCCTGCAGGATGATATTGTGCTCGCCCGGTCCAATCGTCAGTCTG
>DAHUXF010000637.1 GCA_027307295.1 Acidobacteriaceae bacterium | reverse complement strand
CCCATATATATACTATAGCTTCATGCATATATTGCCTGTAGACTCCATCCTTATGTGGCCAATAGTGTGCAGATTTTGTTCATATTCATTTGGATATGCTTGTTGACCTAGAAGACTAGCTTAGAAGTTTAATGCCTCTTAACCCATCAATTCAGCTTAGGTATCTAATCCACTCACCAATATTTTCATCAATATAACGACCACCAAACGGAGAATAATCAAAGATGAAAGACGAGAAGCTCCCGCAGATGGACCCTGTTGATTCAAGCACCAAAAACAACCCGCAGCCACACGCTACCAGCCGTCGCGGTTTTTTAAAATCAGCCGGACTCGGCGCTGCGGCGCTCACCGCCAGCGGCGTCCTCCCAGAACTGGTTATGGGAAAAGCCGAAGCCCAGGAAGTTGCTCCCTTCAACGTTAAAAACCCTGATAGCCGGGAGCGTCAACTGATTGACGTTCGCACGGATGCGGCGCGGCGCGCCGGAGAGTTGCTGGAAAAATCATTCCCGCATCCCACCAATGGCGATGAAGAGCGTTACAGAGATCAGGCTTTTGCCGGAAACTTTTCCAAGACACTGCCCCACGATCCGGTTACTGGCCTGGTGGTCCCCAGCGCCTACCTGGCTTTGCTGGATGCTCTGGAAGACGGAACGCAGGCGGCTTTTGACGCCGTCCCTGCGGGCGCTCCCGGAAAAGGCCAGCTTGCAGGACCGTTGAGCCCGTTGCAGTTCCAGATGGCGGGATCGGATTCTCCGGACAGCAAGTCGCCGTTCACGCCGCCTTCGGTAGCCAGCGCCGGCGGCGCTGCGGAGATGGTGGAGCTTTACTGGGAAGCTTACCTGCGCGATGTGCCCTTCGTTGACTATGGATCGAACGCGCTGGTGGGCCAGGCCGTGACTGACATGAACCATCTTTCTGGCTTTGGCGGTCCCAGGCCGGTGACTGCGCAGAACCTTTTCCGTTTTCCTTTTATTGGCGCAACGGACGGGCCTTATATTTCACAGCTTTTATTTCAAACCCACCGGCTTGATGGCGCAGACTATGTCCCCAAGATCCACACACGCGCACAAGTTGCTGACCCCAACACCGGACAGGTCCTTACCGGCCCTGGTACTGGCGTTGATTACCTGACGAACCTGAGTGAGTATGTATTTGTTCAGGATGGCAACGGCGCTCTTTCGCCCACCATACTCGATCCTACGCCCAGGTTTATTCGCAGCGTTCGTGATCTTGGCAGTCTGTCGGCTTCAGACTCTATCTTCTCTGTCTATTTCCGCGCGGCCATCATTCTGGGTGGGCTGGGCATTGGCATTGATCGCAATAGTCCTTATGCAGGCGATACCAGGCTCAACGGCTTCAATACTTTCAGCAGCGCATATCTTTTCCAGTTGATTGCGCAGGTAGGGCAGACGGAAGCCTCAGCTTTCTACGAGAAGTGGTACGTCCATAGAAAGGTCCGTCCTGAGGCGCACGCCAATCTGGTGGATGGAATCCTTACGCATCGCTTTACGCTGCATCCTTCCATGCATCCGGACTTATTGAACTCTTCCGTGTTGCCGCTCATCTTTGAGCGCAACCGCCAGTTGAACATAAAGCGCGGCCTGGGAACCACCGGCAGCTTCTTCTGTCCGCAGGAGTTGAATGGTGGATCGCCGTCGCATCCGGCGTCTCCTGCCGGGCACGCTTTTACGGCGGGTGCGGCCGTGACCATGATCAAAGCCATGCTGGACGTGGGCACGCCAACCAATCCGCGGCCCTGGCCGGTCCAGCCTGTGAT
>DAHUXF010000636.1 GCA_027307295.1 Acidobacteriaceae bacterium | reverse complement strand
CCCGTGTTCTGATGGGAAGTGTTTTCCTGCGACCGGTTGCGTGGACGATTCAGGAATGGACGCTCACAGAAGAACCAGAAGACGACTGCGATGGCCACCAGTTCCGTAGCCTGTAAAGGAATCATGAGGAAATGCGGTACTCCGTACTGGACCAGCTTGTCCGCGATGAAGCGGGTGGGGCGCAGATTAAATTGATGCGTGAGATAAAGACTGTAAGTGATGATGCCAAAGGCGCATAAGCCTTTGCCGATAATGCTGCGCTTGAAGGCCGCGTCCCAGCGGCGCAGAAGAATCAACGCCAGCGCGAAAATCGCGACCACTGCCCATTCCATATATACCCAGCGAACGCCGGTTGGGCCAGCGCGCCAGACGATCAGGGAAACTCCGGCAAGGGCGAGCAGGCCTAGATCGGTCACCTGAGTCAGGGATCTGCTCATGGAATGGCACAGCCGGTAAAACACCAGGACACCAATGGCAAAATGCACCCAGTATTCAATAAACAGCCCGTAGCAGATTGATGGGTATAGCAAGTTCCAGATGAAACACGGTATGGCCAACAATGCCGCGCTGCGGTGGATGGGTATTTTGGGAGAGAGTACGAGCAAGACAGCCATCAGGAGGTAGAACTGTTCTTCGTAGTTCAACGACCAGAACGCGGAGACGAACAGGTGGTTGTTTTCGGACGAGAAGCTGGTGGGATGGAAAAGAAGGTGTACCCACTGGGTCAGGGTGAAATTCTGGATCCATACAATGATTGAACTGGAAATCTGATTGCCTGCTCCCAGCGACCGCTTGAGCATTCTGGTGGCCAGGAAAAACAAAACGGCGTAAAGATAAGGCGGATAAATGCGGCGGACGCGGCGCAGCATAAAGCCGACAAAACCGACACCGTTCCGTATGCAGAATTCCGACGTCGCGGCGATGCAGTAGCCGCTGATGACGAAAAACACCATCACGCAGATGTGGCCCAGGTTAAAAGATGACCCGATGAGAAGATGGTGGCACACGACCCCAAACGCAGCCAGTCCGCGCCAGGCGTCAATCATGGAATAACGGCTGTCCCATGGACCGGGTTTGAGCGCCGCATTGGTGACGATAGCTCGGGGCAGCATGAGTAGTCTGGGGCCATGCTACCACGGTGTTGCCCGGCCCGGTTGAGGGCAAAGTCTGGAAAAAAACGGGAATGCTTTTTGGGGGCGGATTTACCGCCGACCTCCCAAAGCACATTCCCGCGCTTCTTTGACAGGGATTCTCTACTGCCTTGTAATCGTCACGCTGGATTGATGGTTCACGCCCACCGATGCCGCCGAGCTTGTTACCGGCACACCAAAGATCGCGCCGTGTACATCTGCGGTTCCGCTGTCAGAACTTGAATGGATTAGGGTTGTGACCGGTCCCTGAATGTCCTCTTCCACCAGGTTGAGTATGCGCGTGGCCTGGACGCCATTTTCATGGAATGACAACTGTATGGCGCCCAGCGTCCCGGGGCCGCAAACCACTGTCAGGGCGTTCAGGTCCACTGTACAAGTTGTGCTGGACGACACCGCAGGATCAAGCAGGCTGGTATCAAGATTCAGCACCAGGTTGTTTGTCTTGGTGCCGGTGAAAGCGCTGTTGGGAATCTCGCCAAAAATATTGGTGAAAGTCTCGGTGTTGTTATCGGCAGAGAGCTGGAATGAGGTGAAATTCAGCAATGTGCTGGTAGGCGAGGTTGAACTGGAGCCGCGCGATACATTCAGATTAAAACTTGATTGCGGCCCCGTGGCAGCGGAGATAGAAGCG
>DAHUXF010000635.1 GCA_027307295.1 Acidobacteriaceae bacterium | reverse complement strand
TGCCCTCAGTTTTCAGGATTTGCGGCCCTATAGGATGCAAGTGTAAGAAGCTGCCAATCTGTATATCAGAGTATGTCCTGTTGTGATCGAGGCCTTCGGGGGCGAAGGCTCCTACATCTTTCTATATCAACATAAACCGCCGGACGAGAAGGAAGGAAACTCGTCCGGCGGCGGAAGCGCGCATTTTGCTTGCGCTAATTCTGAGCTCGCAGTGGTGAGAAAAAATAGAATGGGCCGCACCGGCTATGGTTTTTCTGGCCCGATTTATTCCTCCTTTATTCCTCTTTATTCTTCCAGGGTGGAAAGATCTCCCAACTCCTGCCCCAGTTCCTGCGCCTTGAGCAGCCGGCGGATGATCTTGCCGCTGCGCGTTTTAGGCAGCTTGTCCGGGAAGGCAATCTCCGCAGGCACAGCAATGGAGCCAAGCACATGCCGCACATGGTCCTTTAATTTGGCTGCAAGCTCCGGTGAGGCTGCATGCCCCATGCGCAGAATCACAAATGCTTTGATGTTCTCGCCCTTGATTGCATCAGGACGCCCAATCACCGCAGCCTCAGCAACGGCAGGATGACTGACCAACGCGCCTTCCACATCGGCGGTGCCAATGCGATGACCGGCGACGTTTAAGACATCATCAGCGCGGCCCACCACGGTGAAGTAACCATCTTCATCGCAAACAGCGACATCGCCGGTGGTATAAGCGTTCGGGACCTTGCCCCAATCCTGCGCGTAGCGTTGTGGATCACCATACACTGTGCGGAACATGTGCGGAAACGGCTTGCGGATGACCAGCAGGCCGCCTTTGTTGGGCGGCATCTTGTTTCCCTTCTGGTCCACGACTTCCGCCACAACACCGGGCAGGGCCTTGCCAGCCTTTGCCGGACGCGCCGCCATGATTGGCAGCGTGCCCAGGCACGGACCGCCGGTTTCGGTCTGCCACCAGTTGTCGGCGACGAAACCTGTCTCGCCGTTATTGCATATCACGCGATACGCCCATTGCAGAGCTTCCGGATTGAGCGGTTCGCCGGCGCAGGTAAAAAGCCGGATGCTGCGCAGGTCATATTTTTTGGGCAGCTCATCACCATGGCGCATGAACATACGCACCGCAGTGGGCGCGGTAAAGACCACAGAGACACGGTACTTTTCCACCAGTTCCCACGCAATGCCGGGATTGGGATAATCAATTGCGCCTTCACGAAACAGCGTGGTCACGCCCGCCAGCAGCGGCGCATAGACAATATAAGAGTGTCCCACCACCCAGCCAATGTCCGACGTGCAGAAGTAAACGTCATCATCGCGCACGTCCCAGAACCGCGTCATATGGTAATGAATGCCAACCATATATCCGCCGTGGACATGCACCACGCCCTTCGGCTTGCCCGTGGTTCCGCTGGTATAAAGGATATAGAGCGGGTCTTCTGACTCCATCACTTCCGCCGGGCATTCAGCTTTTTGCTGACGCACAAGCTCGTGGAAATCCACTTCACGTCCGCTCAACTCGACCGCTGGCTTGGTTCGGCGCAGCACGACTACTTTCTCCACCAGTTCCAGACCTGCAATGGACTCTTCCACAATGGAGCGCAAGGGCACCTGCTTCCCTCGGCGATAGGTAACGTCCGCCGTCAGCACCACGCGGGCCTGAGCATCTTCAATGCGGCTGCGCAGCGCTCCCACGCTGAAGCCGGCGTAGACCACCGAATGCACCGCGCCGATGCGCGCGCACGCCAGCATGGAGACCACGCCTTCCAGGCACAGCGGCATATAGATGATGACCCGGTCGCCCTTTTTCACGCC
>DAHUXF010000634.1 GCA_027307295.1 Acidobacteriaceae bacterium | reverse complement strand
ATCTGTTGCCGGACCTCCTGGGCCTGTCCCAACTTTGCCAGCCGGCGCGATACAAAGACAATTTTGCCGTGCGGGTCCACCACATACACCATGTAGCGTGAGAGATTGCGCTGCGGACCAGGGGTATGCTGGACCAGGACGTCAACAATTTTCTGTGGCTCAGAGTCGCGTGGAGGCTGGTGGGCAAGCGGTTGATAGAAATAACTCTGATGAAGATCTTCTTCAAGAGAAAACAGGTCTGCCACGTGCGAGAGCTGGGAAAGATAATTTGCCAGCAGCTGCTCAAAGAACAGCAGGTATGCTTTGAGCTGCTGGACCCGGGCCTGGCGTTCAGCTTTGGACGCCAGTTGGATGCCTTCTACCAGCCCACTCGCAAGGCCGTACTTGCTCAATCCATACACTACAGGGAACTGGTGCTGGATTGAAAAATAGTCTTCTACATTTCGATACTGCCCGGCGGGAAGCTGGAGATAGGATATGGCCTGCGTAGAGCGGGCGGCGTATGCGATGCTGTTTCGCATGCCTGTTTCCAGCTCCTGAATTCTGGCCCACACAGCTTTTGCGTCCACCTGCCACTTGACTCCGCCTTCCACTTCAACTTTGATGGAATAAGATTCCTGTGGCTTAAGAATGGCTGGTTCCAGACGCGGAACATGGCCTTCCTGAATCTGGATCGGCGTGACATCAAGGGCCGCTGGAGGTGTCCCTGCTTTAAGGTGCTTCACCCGTTTGACGCCCCTCACCTGAAGCATGATGTTGGCGATTTCCTGGACGTCAATGCTGTTCCGCAATGCCGCAAGGCTGTGTTTTTCAAGCGCGCCGTGCTCCAGCAGAGGGCCATTCCAGATGTGGTCAGGCTGATGGCTGCGGAACAGCTCGTCAATGAGCTGGACTTGGGGAAAAGGAATCAGGGAATTCTGGATGTTGAACAAGACCTGCGCCAGCACGTTCACGGGGTCAACTTGCGCGGCAATCACAATGATAGCTTCAACCCGTATGGCCTGCGGTTCAAGAATTCTGACTTCTTCTATGTCTTCGCCCAGGTTGCGGTTGGCGCGCATCAGCTGCAATACTTTTTGGCGGATGGCTTCAACATCGGCAGGAGCCTCGATCTCCTCCCTGGTTTCCACCAGTACCCGGTAGAGTCCCTGCACGCCCAGCGGATGGTCTTTGACTGGGACCAGCCATGCATTTTTCAGCCCTGCTACACGGTCATAAAGAAACTTCCTGTAATCATTGGTGGTGAGTGGATTGCAAGTCAGTATTCTGTCGCCCGTAAACAGCGTGTGGTCCGGAGCAGCCGCGCCTGGAGGCGTGGCGAGAATGTCAGGAATAACAAAATCTGTGCGGTAAGAAAGATCAGTGATCGCATAGCACAATTGTTCCAGGATCGTGACGCCTGGATCATGCTTGTTGTAGTCCGTCCAGAGATCGCCCGCGAGTTCCTGGACGTATTGGATCCCCTGGCGCAGCAGCGCCTGATAATTGGTGCAGGTGTCGAGCGGACTCGAACGCGGAATCGTCTTCGGTAGTTTCATGGGTCCAATGGATCAACTGTGCAAACCTCGCGCAACCGTCCGCTCACTCACCACAATCTTGTAATGTGGTACCGGATTACGGCCGGTTTGCCGTCGTCACCTTTGCCAAAATTGCAGCCTGTCTTTACGCACAAACTGTAGTCCGCGCCTTTCTTAAACCATCCACCTCCATTGTGCTGCCACTTGAAGCTTATTTTTCTGCGCCAATACCAGCCATCATAGGAGTAGGTGTGCCGGATCGAATTTCTGCCTCCGGAAGCGCCG
>DAHUXF010000633.1 GCA_027307295.1 Acidobacteriaceae bacterium | reverse complement strand
AGAGTTGAAACAGCGAGTAGACGAGATTTATGGACTCAGCGCAGCCTAAGAAGACAACACGGGAAAAAGCGGTCGCGGCCATTACAACAGCCGTGGCGCTAGTGGCTCTCTATGCCTACCAGAAGCGCTGGATCGTTGACGGCGCTCGCTTCAAACTGGCGGTGAAAGGACGGCAGGAAGGTTACACATTTGGCACCACGCTTCGCCACGTTCGTCGCCGGATCGCCAAGAAAGGCACCACCATCTGGATATCGGCTTCGGAGCGCCAGTCGCGAGAAGCCTGCGAATACGCGAAGCTGCATCTGTCCGCGCTGCGCGAGGTGTTCGAGATCGAGGAGATGGAATTCCCGAACACCGATGAGAAGGCGCTGCAGATCACGCTGAAGCACAATGGAGCAAGGCTGATCTTTATGCCGGCTAACCCGGACACGGTACGCGGCTTCTCGGGCGACGTGGTGCTGGATGAATTCGCCTTCCATCGTGATCCGGTCAAGATATGGCGCGCGGCCATGGCCATCATCAGCCGTGGACATTCGCTTGAAGTCATCTCAACTCCTAACGGCCAAGCGGGAAAGTATTGGGACCTGTGCCGCGAAGCGGGCGTCGATCCGCTAGGCGGAATGAAAGTCCGCAATTGGACGAAAGGCATCTGGTCCGTTCATTGGGTGGACATCTATGCATCGGTCGAAGAGGGTAATCCTGTCGACATCGATGCGCTGCGCGCGGCAGCTGGAGATGAAGACACATGGCTGCAGGAGTACTGCTGCGCATTCCTGGCCGACGCGCAGAACTATATCCCCATGGAGTTGGTGGTTGCCTGCGAAAGCAGCGATGCTCGCCTGGACACGTCCGTCGAGGACCTAGTCGGCAACATCTATTCCGGTACCGACATTGGCCGCAAGAAGGACCGCACAGCCAACATTGCCTTGCAGAGAGTCGGCGACGTCCTCTGGATGCGGCGCATGGATGTGCTGGAGCGTACTCCGTTCCAGGCGCAGTTTGATCTGCTTGATCCAATCGTTGCTCGCTCCCTGCGCTCATGCATTGACTCTACCGGGATCGGCGCGCAGCTCGCCGAAGATCTCCACACGAAGCATGGCCAGAAGGTGGAACAGGTCACTTTCAATCTCGAAAACAAAGAGAAGATGGCCACGGCGACCAAGCGGCTCTTTGAAGAACGCAAAATCAGGATTGCTTCAGCGCCGGCGTTGCGCCGCTCCATCAATGCCGTCAAGCGCTACACCAGCTTGACCGGACACTTCCGCTTTGACGCGGACCGCACGGACCAAGGCCACGCGGATGAATTCTGGGCGCTTGCCCTGGCCGTGGCTGCCGCTGCTGGTCCAACGCTCTCCACCGACTTTGTCGCCAGCTCAACCAGCCAGGCGCACGTCTATGCGGGGGCCGCGTGATGGATGGACGGCTGGCAAAGTTTTCTGACCGTCAGATCGCGCAGATGATGGGCGCGCTGAATGACGGCGTGGCGGGAATACGCAACCGCCTGATCTGTGAAGCGTCATACCGCCTGGTAAGGGCCAACGGCGCGGCAATGACAGACGAGGAAGAAGAGTTGATCGATTTGCTGATGACCGCCGACTTCCGGCTACGCGAGAAAAAGAGGCAGCGGAGGCGCGAGGTTTCAAAGCGTGTCTTTGGGGATGGACGCGCGGCGAAGAGCGGTAGAGGGGGAACTGCCGCTTCCAAAATCAGGTGCATTCGTTAATGAGCGACGAAACAAATCTCGTGAACATGGCAGCTACAGCGGTTGCGCCGACGCCAGCCAAGCCTCCGCGCGAGGAGATTGTTACGCCGG
>DAHUXF010000632.1 GCA_027307295.1 Acidobacteriaceae bacterium | reverse complement strand
TTGGAATTCATTTTTATCCTGTTCTGTTGGAAAAGTTCTGTAACTATGTGATCAATTCCTTGTCGGCAATGAACCGGGCAAACACTTCATTCGATAGCAAACGCCCACGCTCCGTCAACTGGATATTGCTGTCTGTTCGCAGCAACAATCCTTCTGCTGCCAGCTCCGCAATTGCCATGTCATACTTCGCAACGGCATCGCCAAATTCTTTCCGCAGCTGCGGCAGGTCGATTCCCTGGTTCAGCCGCAGCCCAAGAAAAAAACTTTCCTCCATCGCCTGCTCTGTTCCCACAATGGACGCCTGCCATTCCGGCGCAACAAAGAACTGGTCATAACTATCGGTCGTCGCCAGACGGAGGCTTTCTGTACCAGCTGCGTTCGACCGGTCCGCTGCCGGCAACATGGAATGGGCGTCCACTCCGAACCCCAGATACGGCTGCCGCGTCCAGTACTTCAAATTGTGCCGCGACGCAAATCCCGCGCACGCAAAATTCGAGATCTCATACTGTCTCACACCAGTAGCATTGAGCTGCGCGCATGCTGTTTCATAAAATTCCGCAGTCAGGTCGTCGTCCGGAACAAAGTGCGCGTGGTATTTTGTTCCTCCGGCAATCAGCTCCCGGCCCAGGCGCGAGTCTTCATCCACTTCCAGCATATACACGCTCACGTGGGGGACGCCCGTTATGACAGCCTGTTCCAGAGAGTATTCCCAGCTCTCACGCGTCTGGTGCGGCAGCCCGGCAAGCAGGTCAACGTTGATATTGGTGATTCCAGCATCACGCAGCCGGTCGATATCACTGAGCGTCTTTTCCCGCGTATGGAGCCGCGCCACGGACGCCGCTTCCTGGTCCACAAAGGACTGCACGCCCAGGCTCACACGATTCACGCCACATGCAGCAAGTGCGCGAATGACCGGCCCGGTGAGTGTTCCGGGCGCGCATTCCACGGTGATTTCTGCGGCAGGCGCGATGGTGAATTCCTGCCGCAACGAATGGAAAAGTTTCTCCAGTTCTTCAGGAGGCAGCAGGCTTGGAGTACCGCCGCCCATGTAGATGGTATCGGCAATCTCGGGAATCTGAGCGCCGTGCGCGGCCGCATATGCATGGAAGGAATGAATGTCTTCCAGCACCCGCTCCACGTATCTGCCCATCTGCGCGCCGGAAAACACGCCCGAAGCGAAGTTGCAGTACGTACACTTGGAGCGGCAAAAGGGGACCGAGATGTAAATTCCAGAATTCACAAGTTTTGTCAAGAATAAGTTCACACCGGGTGCAAATTTTGCATCAATTATAGACTCCTACTATGCTCAAACGCGCAGTAATTACAGGCCTGGGTGTGGTCAGCCCGAACGGAATCGGAAAGACGGCATTCTGCCGTGCCATCCTGGACGGCAAGAGCGGCGTAAAGACTATCACCCGCTTTGATACTGCGGACCTCCCGGTCAAGATCGCCGGGGAAATCCAGGACTTCAACGAATTGGACTGGATTGAAGCCCGTGAGCGCAAGCACGTTTCCCGCTCCGTGCCGCTGGCCATTGCTGCGTCCACAGAAGCGCTGAAGGATTCCGGCCTTGATCCCGAAGCCATGTCGCTGGAGCAGAAGCGCGAGATTGGTGTGGTCTTGGGCACCGGCGGCGGCGCGCACGACTTCACTGACGCGCAATATCAGACGTTTTACGCCGGCAAGGTCAAGCAGATCAGCGTCTTCAGCATTCCCAGCGGGACCATGGGTACCATGTCCAGCGAGATCAGCATGCGCTTCGGCTTTCGCGGCATGAGCCATGTCGTGACCAGCGGGTGCACCTCATCCACTGAC
>DAHUXF010000631.1 GCA_027307295.1 Acidobacteriaceae bacterium | reverse complement strand
AGCGCTTTAGTGAAGAGCTGGCCATGCTCAAGCGCTGGTACTACCGCACGCACAAAGTGGGAGAGATATTTTTTGCGAATCACCAGGGCGAGTTGCCCATGCGCAGGATCGTGCGCGGCATTGGAAGGGTCAGCAAAGGCGAACGAGGCAGCGAAGCCACGGAAGACCAACGCGAGGCGGGCCAGCAAAATTCTTTGCCCTCGTGAACTCCGTTCGCGATTGATTCGCGGCCAATTTTTTCTGATCTGCGTTCATGCTCAACCACAATGGACACAAAGGAACACGCAGGAAGAAAAACTTGTCGCGTTATGTACGCAGATGCCGAATCAGATTTTATTTGGTAGAACTTTCCTAATCAGTTTGCATCCGCGTAAATCAGTGGTACGGCCTTATTCTTCTGCGTTCCTCTGCGCAAATCTGCGGCGAAGCCAAGGTACACCACCCTCGGGAACCGCGTAGGCTTAGGACGCGTTTGTAGAAGTCTTGCGATAAATCACGCGCACGCCTTCCCGCCATCGCTCGTCCACGCCCACCAGCATCCATTCAATTTCAGGGGAAAAATAACGCAGCACAATATCCACCGAAGGATGCATACGCAGTGACGGCGCGACCAGGAACAAGAGAGGCGAACGCGGCGAGAGCTGAGCGCCAGTGAAGTACCCGTATTGCTGAAATTCTCCCCGCTGGTGGTGCCACAGCACACGCGCCCAGTAATCAAGCCCCTGTAGAGGCAGATGAATGTCTTCATCCGCCTTTAATTCCAGCACCGCCAACCGTCCGTCACGCGTGCAGGTCAGCACGTCAATCATGGCGCGGTCGGAGGCGGAAAACGCGGGAACTTGCGAGTACAGGCAGGACGCGTCCAGCCGTACCTCCAGTGTCGATACATCTTTGATCACCAGCGACTCCAGCCAGCGTTCGGCATGCATGCGCCAGAGCGGATCACGGCGGTCACCCTGCACGCTGCGCGCTTCCACGGCAGTTGCAATGAACCTGGCCAGGGCCGGTGCGGTTTCGTCAGTCAAACGGGTTTCATATCCGGGCGGGCCGAAAATCAATTCTTCCTGCACTGCAAAGCTGCCGGGCAGGCTCACCAAACGAGTACGAGCAAGTTCGAATCCGTACAGACGAAAAGAAATTTCCGTGGGAGATAGAACCGCCACTTCGGCGTGCGGCGCCATGCCCAGCACACGACTCACGGTCCCACTAAAACGCGAACGGACCTGCTCAGAATCAGGGCAGCGGACCAGCCGCGTATGTATGTTGCCATGGTCAGAATAATCCATCTGCCGCAGCGTTTCATCTTGTTCATCCAATTCATAAAGATGAAACTTCGCGGCGCTCTGGCTCAGGTGGGCCAGGCGGATTTGCAATGTGCCCGAACTCTGCAGCGGCACAAATAACTTGATGCCCTCCACCAGGCACGTACCCGCTTCACGTTCACGGCAGGCGTGCAGCCAGAGCAGCGCGAAAGTAAGCAATGCATCAATGGCAGCCTGCGTTTCCTGGGCATTCACCCCCAGCACAGCAAATGCGCTCCGGCCTTTGCGCAGCAGTCCGCGCGCATACACCGGCGAGAAGCTCCGTTCCAGGTCCATGGTGGTGGACAATCTGCCTTTATCCATCGGCCAGTCCGGCCATTCACGCCGCAGGATGCGTTCCAGAAGCCGCGCATAACGGTTGCGCACCGCCTTCTGCATGCTGGCCGGCCTGCTCTCACGATCCCGGCATATCTCAAGCTGGAGCGGACGCGCCTGCCCAAAGCGGCGAACAGCCAGGACAAGAGAGCCTTTCTTTGTCTCGGCCTCCAGCACTTGCCGGACAAT
>DAHUXF010000630.1 GCA_027307295.1 Acidobacteriaceae bacterium | reverse complement strand
GGGCAACCTGTGCCGTAGCCGGGTTCTGTTGCATGGCCTGTTGCGCCGGCGGTGCAGGCGCGGCGGGCTTGGGCTGGCCGGCCTTGCGCGCATCCATCAGCTTGCGCAATGTGTCTTTGTCAATGGAAGGATTGCGCGACTGCGCTATGCGGTTCTTGTCAGAAGCAATGTCAGTTTTGGGCGGCTTGACCTTCTGCTTGTCTTCCGGCAAAGGCATAAACGTAATGTCTTGTTTTTGCCGGAGCGGGACAATCACGGCCCGATTACCCGTCCACCTGGGAACAAGCAAGAGGAGAGCAATAATAACGGCGTGCGTAGCCAGGGAGATCCAGGCAGCTTCGCGCCGCCGGTAAGAAGTAATATCATCCTGTAAATCTTCAGTGAGCAGAATCAGGCGCAACTCGGCTGCTGTGGGTAAGGACGGGGTTACGTCCTGGCTCTGACCTTCCGCTTCACGATCTCGCTCTTCCATTACAGGAATAAACCACCGCCAGCCAATTGCATTCTCTTATCCATATTCTCTCATTAGAACGCTTCCTGTGAGAGTTACTTGCGGGCACAAACGATGGAAAAAATGCGATTTCCAATGGAATGGCTTTAATTACCAAGATGGTACAGAGCGCCTTAACACATGTTTACAGAGATTTTACAGAGAATGAATCTGGGCACGCTGGGCGTGCTCCTCAATGGCGGTAAGAATGTGTAAAGCGACGGACAAAGCCTGCCGTCCGTCATCGAGCGAAACCAGGGGCCGGGAACGGTGGCGCACACAATCCAGAAACGACTTCAACTCAGCCCGCAAAGGCTCTTCCGCTTCAATCTTCGGCTTATTCAGGCTCACGCCGGGAATCGGCAAGCCGGACGGCGCGTCAGCAAAGGCCATCAGGCTATGCAAGGAGAGCTTCTCTTCCTGCGTGACCCGGATCTGCAAAACGTCCTGCCGTCCATAATCCACGGACACATATTCTTTTGGCTGAAAGAAACGCAGCTTGCGCACGCGCTCCGTGCTGATGCGGCTGGCCGTAAGATTGGCTACGCAGCCGGATTCAAATTCCAGCCGCACATTGGCGATGTCCACTTTCTGCGAGACCACCGGCAATCCCACAGCGCGAATTTCCTTCACCGGCGACTTTACAAAGGAGAGAACAACATCAATGTCATGGATCATCAGGTCCAGCACAACATCCACATCCAGGCTGCGCGGGCTGAAGATGCTCAGGCGATGGACTTCAAAGAACATGGGGTGGGTCAACAGCGGAATCGTTGCTTTCACCGCAGGATTAAAACGCTCCAGGTGCCCTACCTGCGCCACGCGATGATTGGCCCGCGCCAGGCTGATGAGCTCATCTGCCTCCGCCAGCGTTGAGGCCAGCGGCTTTTCAATCAACACGTCAATGCCAGCCGCCATCAGGGCCGCGGAGACATCGCGATGGTGGACCGTGGGCACAGCGACCGAGGCAGCTTCCACGCGTCCAAACAGCTCTTCCACGTTGGTAAGAGCAGAGCAGCCAAATTGCGAGGCAACAGACTGTGCCTGGGCCAGATTGTTGTCTACCACGGCCACCAGTTCCACGTTTTGCCCCTGCGTTTGCAGGTCGTGGTAAACACGGGCGTGGTTTCTGCCAAACACGCCTACACCAACGACTGCTACCCGAATTGGACTTTCGTTAGCCAACGGTTGATTTTCGCAGAGCCGGGCCCAAGCCGCAAAGGGGTATCATGCAAAGGGATTTCAGGAGTAACACTTTCAGGAGTAACACTTTCAGGAGTAACGCATGGGACGCGCCTTTGGTTTTATATCTCTCATCATCGTGGTTGCCGTTGGGTCC
>DAHUXF010000062.1 GCA_027307295.1 Acidobacteriaceae bacterium | reverse complement strand
CAGTGACGAGATTCCACAAGGCTCGGCGCAACAAAAGCTGCACAAAATGCTGCGTGAAGCGCAGCGCATGAAGCGGATCATCGAAAACCTGCTGCGCTTTGCGCGGCAAAATAACCCGGAGAAGAAATCAGCCAACCTGGAAGCTCTGCTGCAAGACGTGCTGGGGCTGCGCGAGTACCACTTGCGCAACCATGATGTTGAGGTCCAGGTACATATTGAGTCCAACCTGCCGCCCGTGGCTGTGGACGAAGACCAGTTCAAGCAAATTCTGCTGAACCTGCTGAATAACTCCATTGATGCGCTGGACGGCAATCCCCAGAAAAAGATCCGTGTTGAAGCCAGCTGCCGGGGTGAACGCATCACCGTGCTGTTTGACGATAACGGCCATGGCTTTACCGATGTGAACCGGGCCTTTGATCCATTTTTCACCACCAAGCCTGTAGGCAGGGGAACGGGCCTGGGACTGAGCATATGCTATGGCATTGTGAAGGAGCATGGCGGTGAGATACATGCCTCCAATCTTGATCCGCAAGGCGCACGCATTACCCTGGAGTTGCCTGTGGATACTGCGGTCCAGATGTCTGGCCATGTCATGGCAGGCTGATCGCGGCCCTTCTCCCTAAGTTTCTGGCCGGACCTTCTAAGATTCACGTTTTTCGTGTTGATTCGCGGCTGATATCTTCCCTGATCTGCGTTCATGCTTGAACTTGCAGCATGATTTTAGGCAGATGGCCGCGGATCAGATTTCATTGGGTAGAACTTCCCTGATCAGTGTTCAACTGTGTAAATCAGTGGTAAAGCCTTCCTCAACGTTCTGCGCAATCTGCGGCGAAGAAAGTACATCTATTCAGGGACCGCCGTAGCGCTCTGTGCGCAATATTCTTCCTGGTCCTAGCACTACCAACCGCAAAATATCAGAACGCTTTTCGTTCCCCGGTCGTCCTCTATCCAGGAAAGCAAAATGGCGGGACAAGCAATTTTAGGAGAAAGCGTTCTGAAGCCAGGAACGGCCAGGCAAGTCGCAGCCCACACACTGGAAACGCTGGTGGCTGATTACGCGCAGATGGTTTTTCGTATCGCCTACTCCATCCTGCGCAACCATCACGATGCTGAAGACGCAGCCCAGGAGTGCTTTCTGCGCGTGTTGAAGCATCAGGACCAGCTGCCCCTGCTGCGCAACTCCAAAACCTGGATGGCCCGCCTGGCATGGACAGCAGCGCTGGATAGACGGCGCTCCCTCCGGCCCATGCTTTCGCTGGATGACGAGCAGAGCGGCGGGCTGGCAATCCACCAGATTGCCGATACGGCCGCAGCGCCCGAGCAGCAGGCGGCTAGCCGTGAGATGCAGAAGTTGGTGGAACGTCTGATTGCTGGTTTGCCTGAAGACCTTCGTTGTCCGCTGGAGTTGTCCACGGTGCAGGAACTCAACTCCACGGAAATTGCTGAGATCATGGAAATCCCTGAAAGCTCAGTGCGAACGCGGTTGTTCCGTGCCCGTAAACAGCTCAAGGACAAGCTCACCATCATGCTGAAGGGAAAACAACATGAATAATCCAAACCAAGAACCACAGATTGATGACATATTGGAATCATTGCTGGCCAATTATTCGTCCGTGGCGCCACGCCCCGGACTGGAAACGCGGATCCTAGCGCAACTGCAAGAAAAAGCAGCACGCCCCTCCTTATGGTCTTGGAATTTCAGATGGCACTGGGCCGGAGCAAGCATTGCCGCAGTGGTTGCAATGTTTTTGTTCTTTGAAATGCATCACCATGCCGGACGGCAGCCACAGGAGAACGTTCAAGAGAGTACGGTCCCGGCCACCAGCATTGCCAGTAAGCGGGAGCATGGGCCGGTTGTGGTCTCACATCCACATCCGCGCCCACAGGTCCATGTCTTTATGGCGGCAAACCTGCCACTCAGCCAACGCCCTGCCGTCTTTCCCACGCCAACACCGCTTTCTGAGCAGGAGAAGCTGATGCTGGGCTACGTGTCAGGAACGCCCCGCAAAGAAATCATTGCGCAAAGCCACCCTGAGGACACACAGATGTCTGCTGAAATGATTTCCCTTGAAATACAAGAACCAAGCGAAGCCTTGCCCGATCTGACGCACATTCCTCAACGTCCAAGCAACACTCGATAAAAGGAGAGTTTCGATGAAGATTGTCACAAACGCACTCATTGTATTCATGTTTGCCACAGCCATGCTGGCACAGCAGCCGGCCAAAACCGGCTCTGATCAACAACCTAAAAAGGATTCAGATACTACAGAGAACAAAGCGATTGAAAACTTTTACAAGCTGGCCATTGCCATGTATGAAGTGGAAAATGGGAAGCGGACCAATCAGCGTGATTATGTCATGATTGGCAGGACCAATGGCGGGCCTCCCGCCCGTATCTCAGTGAATACGCGTGTACCGGTAGCAACCGAGGAGAAAAAATTGCAGTACATTGATGCCGGCCTGTCTCTCAGCTGCAATTTAAAAGAACAGGCGGGAGGGAAACTACAGGCCCAGTGCGACGCCAGCATCAGCAATTTCATCCGTCCTGAGCAGCTTCCGGAAAGCCGCAACACAGGCGTCTCCGCGCCGGTTTTGCGCACGACCAACACAAACACATGGGCGTTATTGACGCTGGGGAAACCTGTGGTGATCGCCAGTATTGATGACGTCAACAGCGCAAAGCGTCTGCAGATTGAAGTTACGGCAGCCAAGCTTGACTAGGTATCGTGAGAAACGGCCTGATCAAACAAGGGATTGCTCCTTGAGCGGGGCTGGCGCGCCCCGCTTGATCTCGAAAGTCCGCTTCTTAAATTCATGTTACATAACGAGCTTCTGGCCAGCCTACTGCCGCGCGACTACCACAATGTCGGTAGGCGCATTCATGCTGCCGAAAAATGGTGACCCGGCCACCGGCATCACCATGCCGCTGGTGCTATTCACTGAAAAAGCGGAAATAGAGTTGTCTGCTTTGTTGGCCACGAACAGGAATGTGCCAGCAGGATCAAGCGCCACGCCAAAGGGATGCTGTCCCGTTGCCACATCGCCCAATGAAGACAACGCGCCATTCGTCATCTTGAATGCGGACAAGGTTCCGGCCTGCACGTTGGTGGAATAAACGAACTGGTCATTGGGATGGACCGTCAGGCGCAACGGATTGCTATGGCAGGAAACGGAGCAGCTTGGCGCGGGGGTTGGCAACGCGGAAACGGGCGTCAACGTGCCTGTGGAAGTGATGTTGAAAGGGACCACGGCCTCCGCCATATGGTCGGCCACAAACAGGAACTTTCCCGCTGGATCAGCGGCTATACCAATCGAAGCGGCAAAGCCGGATGAGTTCGCTGTGGCAAACGGAGAGCCGGAGATCGCCGTGAGTGTGCCGTTGGCTGCAATCTGGAACGAAGAAACCGTATTGAGATCGGAATTTGAGGAATCAGGAAAGTTGTTGGCGAACAAAACCGTCCCCATGGCGTTCACAACAAGTCCAAAAGGACTTTTGGCCGTAAACGGCGAACCGCTGGCAGGAGAAAGCGCCCCGTTTGCGCCGATCAGCAAGACAGAGATACTGTTCGAGGCCTGGTTGGCTACAAAAACGAACCTGCCCATGGGGTCAACCGCAATGCCCGTGGGCCGTGTTCCGGCGGCAAACGGGGATCCGGGAACCATGGTGAGCATGCCAGTACTTGTGTTCACTGAAAATGCTGAAACCGTATTTGCAGCCTGATTGCTCACAAAAAGGAGCTTATGCATGGCATCGAACGCCAGGAACTCTGCGCCCGGACCAGCGGGAAATGGAGCGCCGGGGACGAGCGAGAGTGAACCTGAGCTGCTTACTGCAAATGCAGAAACCGTGCCTGAACCTGAGTTTGTGACAAAGGCAAAGCTGGCCGTAGCGGCTTGCGGCATCATGGTATTTGTCCCACCCATGCCGCATCCAGTCAAAGAGGCCAAAAGGACCGTAAGCAGGAATAAGAATAAAAGTGCAGACCAGCGGGTATTTTGATGAATGTATGGGGCCAAGTACCTTGAGAGCATGGCTTTAATCTCCCAAGGCGCATTATAGTGTGCGGAACACATTTCGTATGCCAGGAAGCCATAATTCCCGATTTCCGGACACTCATGGCCCCACGGCACGAAAAAAAATAATCTAAGAGGCAACTCTGTTCTTTAAAGGCCTGGTGTGATGTATCCTTAAGTGTTGCTATATTTCTCTGCACGGAGGGGTTTGCTTGGCAGAAGTCCGATTACAGGAAGGCGAGCCGCTGGAAAATGCGCTGCGCCGATTTAAACGTAAAGTCCAAACCGAAGACATTATCAAAGAGGTAAAGCGGCATTCGTATTACCTCAAGCCGGGTGAAAAGCGTCGCGTAAAGTCGGCCCTGGCTCGTAAGCGCGCCAAGAAAAAGAGCCGCAAAGACCGCGACTCCCGTCCCGATCGCGACTAATCCCTGGGTGTCCATCTTTGCGTTTGATTCATGCAAAGATGATTCATGCGAAGATGGCCCCGCTGAACTTTCCCAGGAACTTCCCCATACGCATCTCAATTTTCCTCTCATTGACAGGAGCGTTGCACAGTTGCGCTGATGCCTTTGTGTTTCCACCAGACGAACCAGCAGCCTAGCGCAAGGCAAACCAGAAAAACAGAACATTGGAGATCAGCATTCCCATGGCGGCGCAGCCCAGCCAGAAATTTTCAAAATGAGTATTGGTGGTGCGCATAATTTTGGAGTTGTTGGAAAGCAGCAGAATGTACACAAAGATAGGGACCAGCACGATTCCCGCCAGCACCTGTGACCAGTAAAGCACGTGTACCGTGTTTACCCCGATAAAATCAGTGGCAACGGCAACAAATACCGTTACCGAAATCAATACATAGAAGAGCCTCGCGTTCCACGGCTCCACGGCCAGGCCGGAGCGCCATCCCAGCGCTTCCGCAACGCTGAAGCAGAGTGACGCCACCAGGATCGGCAACGCGATCAGCCCGGAGGCAATAATTCCCAGCGAGAACAGAATTGTGCCCATGAACCCGAACGAGCCCAAAGCCAGCGATGCTGTGCGCGTGCTCATGTTCGCAGGATCGGCAACGTGCAGATGTGAGGCCGCCACCATGGCGGAAAGAGAGATCAGGCAAGCGACAAACGTGCCCATGTGGGACTCAGTAACATGCGCTTTGGCCAGACCTTCAGGCAGCCCTCTTTTGGAGCTGGTTTGCCACACAATCACGTCCGGCGTGAGCAACGATCCAAAAACCGCCACCACGCCCATCATGTAATCCGTGCTGACCTGCATGCGCGGCAACAACACATCACGGACCAGCAACGGGAAGGAATCCATCCCGCGATATGCGGCGGCCACGTACGCAACCAGGATCAGGGTAAGCGCGCCCAGAATTTTTGTTGTTTTCTGATAATTCCCCAGGATCAGCACATACCAGACCGTGAAGCCGACAATGGCCAGAAAGAACATGCGCGGCGACATGGTGATGAGAGAAAAGCCGTCGCTCACGGCAACAATGTCCCCCACAATCATGGCCAGGTTCACAGCCACAATCATGAGAGCAATCACCAGGGCCAGTCTGCGGCCATAGTTTTCACGGACCAGTTCCACCAGGCCCTTTTTGGTTTGCTGCCCTATGCGGGATGAGACGGCGAACACGCTGAACAACACCGGGACGCAGAGCACCACCACCCATCCCAGTGATGTGCCAAAGCTAGCGCCCGCTACCGTGGCCGTGAGCACCGCCGCAGGATCCAGATCAGCGGCGCCGGCAATAATCCCCGGAAGAGTGCGCGCAGCCTTTTCAAAAAGCGACGAATTATTTTGCGGTGGAGTGCTTGTCTCCACCAGGCGCAGGGCTTCCATTCTGATCTATTCGATTAGAATCAGTTGCAGCTCTGCTGGTTGGACTAGCTAAGTAAGTTCTCCTGTCCGGGCCAGGTTCACAGAAAGCTTAGATAGGACTCCATCTGGCACAATCCTCCGCGCTGGGAGGCGTTGGCATCATGCCGAACCGGTAACGGACAATTGCGTCAGAGGTTGAGCAGAAACTCTTGGTCGCCGCAGCCGGATTCACCGGCGTGGCCACAATGACATATTCCTTGCATGCGCCTTCTTCCGTTGTGCAGGCGCTTCGGATGCTATACCGGTAAGCGCTCTTGGTGCACCACGCGCCGGATGTGCAGCTGGCGTTCCCCAGAGTGTTGTCGATCAGACAGGCATTGTCGGCTGAAGCCTGGCTGCATTGCCCGCTTGCGCCCGGTCCCAGGACTGCCAGGCTCTGGGCATAGCCCTTGTCGGGATATGTGGTGGAGTACGTCATCTGTGAAACGTCGATCGTCCGAACGGTGTTGGCAGCCTGGCTCTCATTGGCGCTTATTCTTGCCCGCATCAGATTGGGAATCATGATGGCCGGTATTACCAGTAGAGAGAATCCAATGCCGATGTATCCCAGAATCAGGCCGGCCAGCGCCATACCGCCGCCCTGCATACGGCCTCTGCTCTTTTCAATGGTTGAGCGTGAAAGGTGGCCCAGAATGACCGCTGGAATCCCTGTTAGCGCGAACAGGCAGAACGGCGAAAGAATGCCCAGAATAAGGCTTGCAACGGCTTTCCCATCCGTTTGCGGGGTTTGCTGATAAGGCTGCACCTGTCGAGGATAAGGTTGCGCCTGCCCTGGATACTGCCCTTGCGCGGGCGGCGCATTCAACCATGCCGAACCTGGGGAAGATGGAGTGGATGGCGTTGGAGTCGCCCCGGTTTGCGGAGTTCCCACTGCTGGCATAGCTTCTACCGGCGTTGCACATTTCGGACAGGTTTTTGAGTCATCGGGCATGGAAGCGCCGCACTTGAAACAAAACATTTGTGACCCTCGCTTGACTTCAGGTGGCTAGCAGACGAAACGTACTTCATATGCATGCAAAAGGCAATCTGAGTGTGCCCTTACGAATCTATTTTGTCAGTAGAATAGAAAGAACGATCGTGTATGTCCTTTAGGAAAGCTGTTTCAGTGCTGCTTCTGCGGCAAAATACCCGCACATCCCATGGACGCCGGGGGACGGCGGGGTAGAAGACGAACACAGATACACACCCGCCAGAGGTGTGCGATAAAGGCTGGCTGTGGGACGCAGGAAAAGCTGGCCCAGATTTGCTGCGCCGCCTCCAATGTCTCCACCAATCAGATTGGAATTGTGCAGCTCAAACTCCGCTGGCCCCATGATGGAACGCGCGGCAATGCAGTCGCGAAAGCCGGGAGCAAACCGCTCCACCTGCTTCTCAATCACTTCCGCAAGGTTTCCATGATAGCCATTTGGAACATGGCAGTAGGCCCAGGCCGTATGTTTTCCCGCAGGCGCGCGCGTAGGATCAAATAAACTCGGCTGCGTGAAGAGCACATAAGGCCGCTCCGCTACTTTCCCCTGCCAGGGCGCCCGCTCGGATTCGCATATCTCTTCCAGCGATCCGCCCAGGTGTAGCGTGCCCGCCTGCGCGCATTCTCTGGCCTTCCATGGAGCGGGCTGGTGGAGGGCCCAGTCCACCTTATATGCGCCTGCACCATACTTATATCGTTCCAGCTTGCGCCGGTAGCTATCCGGCAAATCATCGCCGGCCATTTTGATGAGTTGCCGTGGCGTAACATCCAGCAGCACCGTTCGTCGTGCGGGAAGCTGTTGCAGAGACTCCACGCGGCAGTTCATCATCACCTTTCCGCCCAGCGATTCCAGATGCTGAACCATCGCCGTGGTCAGGCTTTGTGAGCCGCCTCGCGCAAAGGGCCATCCGTTGGCATGAGCTGAAATCGCCAGCACCAAAGCCACCGCCGATGTGGTAAGTTTTTCCAACGGCAGCATGGAGTGCGCTGCTAGTCCGGCGAAGAACCCCCGCCCTTGTGGAGTTTTAAAAAACGCTTTTGCCAGAGATGTGGCTGGGCGGAGAGCACGCAAACCAAATCGCGCAAACAACCATGGATGGGCCGGGATTCCTGGCGGCGCGAGCACATCCTGCACCAGTTCCCGCCAGCGCGCCACAAAAGGCTCCACCATCTGGCGGTAGCCAGCGCCATCTGCGCCCAACGTGCGCGCTGTTTCACTCACCGAGTGATAGAGCAACGCCGCAGAGCCGTCATCAAAAGGATGCGCCAGTGCCGCTGCAGGATAGACCCACTCCAGTCCTTGCGACTGTAACGGCAACGCTCCCAGAAACGGCGAGCACACTGCCATGGCATAAACAGAAGAGCAAATATCGTGGATAAAGCCCGGCAGTGTGAGTTCTGCTGACCGCACACCGCCACCCGGCGTGGCTGCCGCTTCCAGCACCAGCACAGAGTGGCCCGCCTGCGCCATGCGAATCGCCGCAGCCAGGCCATTCGGCCCAGATCCCACGATGATCACGTCGGCAGGCGGCAGATCAAGCTTGGGAAGTTGCATAGACACGCACGGTCAGGATACACGGATGGCCAGGGGATCAAAAAAGATTGCTGCCGTAAAGATTGCTGCCGTGTGGATAGCGCTAATCCTGGTTCACGGCTTAAATGGAATCTCCGGCTTTACCGTTTCACGCGCAACTTGCGGGTGACAGATTTCCCTTGCCGTGTTGCCTGCACCATTACGGCCCCGCGATTCAGTACGTCTTCCGTCAGCGGTATGGATAGATCAACTTCGCCGGCTGGGCCAGCAACGCCTCGTGCCAACTCAAGCCCATCCGCCGGAATCACTCCGCGGACCACCAGTTCTGCGCCCTTGGCGGCCTGTCCATGGTCGAGCACCTGGAAGTTGACCGGCAGCGTTGCGCCTTGACCGGCAGCTGCTATCTTCCACTGGAGCGAGAGTCCTGAATTGCCCACGTCCTGCACTTCATTGCCTGTGCCCACCACTGTGCTCATCTCGCCCTGCTGAATTGCATCCAACACCGCCTTGTGTTGGGACTTCAACAACTCATGCATGGCTTCACTGGAAAATTCCGGATGGGCCAGCTTGTCAGCATAGGACACCGTGCGCTTGCCCACGCATTGACCTTTCACAAAAACAAGCGTCTGAAGCAGCAGATCATTCTGCCGTGCTTCGCTTTGCACGTGGTATACCACCTCGCCCTGCTTCACGTCGGTGTTAAAGCCAAAAATTGTCATAATCCGGGATACATCTCCAGACGCGTTGATGGGCTGTCGTTCATTTATCTCCAATATTGTGAGCGGTAATGGAATGCCGATTAAAAATCATTAACACCATTGAAAGTCAAGGCCTTGACACTCTTGCGAATGGAAATTACATTCGAGTGTTTAGCAAACCACTACTGTTGTATCTGTACAGGCCATGCATGCCGGAAAATAGCTACTTCGCTCATTATATTCCGTTGCTCCTACAGGTGGTCGTCGCCATCGCGTTGGCCACGATTATGGTCACGCTTTCTCACCTGTTGGGCAAGCATAAATGGACGCGCGCCAAAAATACCGCCTATGAATGCGGCATCGCTCCCACGGGGGACGCGCAACAGCGCTTTAGCGTCAAGTTTTATCTGGTCGGTATGCTTTTTATCCTGTTTGACGTGGAAGCAGTTTTTCTCTATCCCTGGGCCGTCATTGCCCGTGAACTTAAGATGTTTGGATTCTGGGAAATGTTGATTTATATCGGCCTGGTCATGGTTGGCTTCTTTTATATATGGAAAAAAGGCATTCTGGAGTGGAACGCTGAGAAAGGCGGAAGCTAATGGCGCTTGCACCCGCCATCACCGATCTGGAACAACTCAAAGACCGTACCGTTGTTGCTGACTTGCTCTCATGGAGAGCTGACGCCGTTACCGGAGCGCGCTTTGACCGCAACGAGCTCACAGTTTTTGTTGCCCGCGAATCCATTCGCGAAGCCTGCCGACGGCTGAAAGCGCAAGGTCTCACCGACTTTCTTTCTGACGTTACCTGCGCCGACTTTTATCCGCGGGAGCCGCGTTTTGAGCTGGCCTACCACCTGCTTTCCATGAAACGAAAGGAAAGAGTAAGGCTCAAGGTAGTTCTCTCCGGAGATGATGCGGTGGTTGAATCCATCACGCCGGTCTGGCCTTCCGCCAACTTTTTTGAGCGCGAGCTGTTTGACCTTTTTGGTGTGCGCTTCCTCGGCCATCCTTATCAGCGCCGCATTATGTTGCCGGAAGACTGGGAAGGCCATCCCCTGCGCAAGGACTATCCGGTGGAGGGCTATCGTTAAAATGGGCCACTTGAACGCAAATCCGGTGCTCGATCCCACTGAAGATAAAACCATGATCCTCAACATGGGCCCGCAGCACCCGTCCACCCACGGCGTGTTGCGCCTGTTGCTTGAGATTGATGGCGAAACCATTGTCCGCATGATGCCGGACATAGGTTTTCTTCATACCGGAATTGAAAAGACCTGCGAAGCCAAGTTTTACCAGCAGATAGTCCCGCTCACCGACCGGATTGATTATCTCTGCCCCATGGTCAACAACCTGTGCTACGTGATGGCCGTGGAAAAATTGCTGGGCCTGGAAATTCCGCCGCGCGCGCAATGGATGCGCGTGCTGATGAACGAGCTCACCCGCCTGAACTCGCACCTGGTGTGGCTGGGAACGCATGCGCTCGACATCGGCGCCATGTCCGTGTTCCTGTACTGCTTCCGCGAGCGCGAGGACGTCTTGCGCCTGTTCGAGATGGTGAGCGGGCAGCGCATGATGACGTCCTATTTCCGCATTGGCGGGCTGGCCTTGGAGCCGCCCC
>DAHUXF010000629.1 GCA_027307295.1 Acidobacteriaceae bacterium | reverse complement strand
CTGACACTGGAATCCCCAGCGTAGCGGCAATGATCTGCGGATAATTGCCGGGAGTTGGAATGATGCCGGCAAAAACGTCATTCAGAGCGACAAATAAGCGCCATTCGTCATGGTTGCTGCCATTCATCACCGGTACGCGATTGAACTCACCGCTGGCAAGCGCCGCATCAATGGATTGTGGAATTACCCTGCCATCCACGTTCGTCACATACCCCGCGGCATTCTCCTTCGCAAGAACCTGCGCGACAGTAAGAGCGCGCAAGCACGCGGCACTCTGGTCCGTGCAGCCTTCAGCTGTGGCAAATGCAGCCCCTTGCGCTTCCGCGGCCGCCAGGCTCGGCAGATTGAGCCGGTAAGCGCCGCTTTCCACAATTGCCCTGTCAAACAAGTGCTTTGCCGACGGCGAAACCAGATTGCTGAAGGTGCTGAGCCCGCCGGCGGATTCGCCGAAAATCGTTACATTCGTCGGGTCGCCTCCAAACGCAGCGATATTCCGCTTCACCCACCGGAGCGCCAACTGTTGATCCATAATGCCGTAATTGCCTGAAGACGGCGTATGATCTGTATCGCTGTCGCTGTCCGTATCGGCGGCTTCAGCGCTCAATGCAGGATGGGCAAGAAACCCCAGAGCCCCAAGCCTGTAGTTAATGGTAACCACAACCACGCCCTGCTCGACTAAACGATCGGGGTTGTAATCATCGCTCTCGCCAACCACCAGCGCGCCTCCGTGGAGCCACAGCATCACAGGCAGATGGCCGGCATCATCGCGGTCTTCATCTTCACCAGAACGCCTGTGTCGTACGGGAGCAAAGACATTCAGGAAAAGGCAATCCTCCGTTGTGCTGGCAAGACCAAAAGGGGATGCGGGCTGAGGACAGTGATTCCCAAACTGGGTCGCTTCTTGGATGCCATCTGCCCGCTCGGGGCGGCGGGGTGATTTCCACCGAAGGTCTCCTACCGGAGCTTGTGCGTAACGGATCCCCAGAAATTGGTTCATGGTGGGTGTGGCTACACCGCGAAAGGTGCCATCTTCGGTGATTGCCAGCGGGCCGGACGCGGCCATCGCACTGCTCGTTGCCATTGTCATCAGAACACAAACCACCGCGACAGCCCATAACAGCCGCAATGAAAAATTTTGTTTTGCTGTTGCTTTCACAGAGATCATGACGCTCCCCTTTCGAGGTCAGATTTTTGCTTCTCTATTGCACAGACGTGGCCGGCGCTTACGCATGCACGGACGTGGCCAGCGCTTATGCAGCCCTGCCTGGATAGTGGCGGTCATTATAGCGCCGCTCCCGTTGCTGGGAGTCTTCAAAATACGAATCAAATACCATTACCGTCATTTATCTGGAATCGTAAATGTCCTGTGGAATCGAGATATGAGCATCGCATCGGAAAACAAAAGGGCCAACAGTACAAGTCAGTCTTTGTGATGGATGCTGCGTACAGAAAAGTGGAAGGCGCGCCCAACTTGTTGTGTCGGAAAAAACCTAAATCAGCGGACGACTGATTCTATAGGTGGCGGCGGTAGGACTCGAACCTACGACCTACGGATTATGAGACCGTCGCTCTAACCACCTGAGCTACACCGCCACGTGCCTGCAAATCGGGAAGGATGCGCGAAAGGAACCTTGCCGCCGGTACGGCCCCGGCACCCGCAGTAGGGAAGCAACGAACCTGCGTCCAATCTTGTATTCTAAAAGCGCCCGCGAAATAGGTCAAACCACACGCGGCCAGCCCCGATATACTCGATCCGAAACAGTAAGGCACAACACCTACGGAGATTCATGAAAGCGATCGCCGTCATTCCTGCGCGCCTGGCTTCCACGCGCCTGCCACGCAAG
>DAHUXF010000628.1 GCA_027307295.1 Acidobacteriaceae bacterium | reverse complement strand
TGAAGCTGTATTGTCCGTTGGAATTTCCCCAGGCGATCTGGTCTTTGCGGCTCCGTTGGTAGAAAATTCCTACTTTGAACGCGTGTGTCCGCCAGATTTTCGTTACGTTGTCGTTTACGTTGATGGTCGTGTTTGCCTGGAACCAGGGATTGGCTCCCAGATACGACCAGGGAAAAGACAGATTGTTGTTTCCTCCGAAGCCGAAGTCGGGAATCGAGGTATCGGCCGACACTTGATAGAGCAACGGCAAATTGATGCTGTTCTTGCCCACGGAAATGTTGCCGTTATTGCTTGTCCAGCTGGAACGGACCACGCTGGGCCCGACAGAAAACTCATTCAGCAAGGATGGGGTAAAAGACGTCACCAGATTCAGCGAGAGGTTCCACCCCGGCTGCCGGTTCAGGCAACCACCAGGTATCTGTAACTGTCCCATGCAATTCAGATTCCAAGTTTGCATCGGGGACGTCACGCTCTGCGAGTTGTTAATCCAACGCCCATAAAAGCGGTTTTTTTCGTTGATTTGATAATCAACCCGCAGGATATCTTCCCTTCGCGGAATGTCATACGACAGCTGTCCATTGTAATTGTACTGATTGTTCCCACTGACGTTCGGCTGAGGATAGAGGGAAAGGACCTTGGAAACATTGTCGAAAACTGTCTGCTGCGCCGGGGTCAAGGCACTGCGGTCAATTTTATTGCCAGGGAAAGGCAGGCCGGTAGCCGGGTTGTAGATGACCAACGGGTTTCCGTTTCCATCGACCGACTGCGAGAAATCACCGGTTCTTTCCAGTGCCGTCGGTGTCCGGAATTGCGTCTGACTGCCCGGCAGAAGCTGCCGGTAGTACTCCTGGTTCCAGAAGAAAAAGAGTTTATCTCTTTTCTTGTTCAGGCTCGTGCCTGGAATGACGATTGGCCCTCCGACTTGATAGCCAAAGTAATTGTAGCGATACAATGGCCGCGGAACTCCGTCCTGGTTCAGGAAGAAGTTATTAGCATTCAGTCCTTCGTTACGGTGGAAGAAGCGCAGATCGCCGTGGAACTCGTTGGTCCCGGCCTTGGTCACAACTGCAATCTGCCCCCCGCCAGCTTTGCCAAATTCCGCCTGGTAGTTGGATGTGAGTATCTTCATTTCTTCGATGGCATCAGGGTTGATTGTGACGTGCGTCCCGCCGTTATTGCCCGTGTCCACGTTGGAAGCGCCGTCCAGCGTGAACTCATGTTGATTAGCGCGGGTCCCGTTGATATTGAACTGGTCGAGCCCGCCAGTCCCCGATCCCGATCCGTCGTATGAACTGACTACACCGGGAATTAATTTCATGTAATCCAGAACCATGCGTCCATTCAAAGCGACGTCATTTAGTTGTTTGTTGCTGATCAGGTCCGAGCGTTCACCGGAGTTGGACTGCAGCTGAATCTGACCGGCATCTGCGGTGACGGTGACGCTCTCCGTTGTCGTGCCCATCTCAAGCGCCAGGTCACCGGCATCCACATGGTCGGCCACGCTCAAGATGATGCCGCTCTTTTCAAGCTTCTTGAAACCTTGCATTTCCACGGTGATGGTGTACTTCCCCGGCGGCATGTTCGCAAACACAAACTCGCCGGAAGTCCCGGATGTCACCGCGCGCGTCACGCCCTTATCCGTGTCAGTGGCGGAGACTGCCGCATCCGCCACCGCCGCGCCACTGGGATCTTTCACCGAGCCCGAAATGGTGCCTGAGGTAATCTGTGCTACAGAAAGCGTGGCGAGCAGCAACAGACAGCTAACTGCGGCCACGCCTCTTCCTACCCATGCTGCGATGTTGAGACTTCCCCGTAGATGCATACTGCCTCCTGTCGAAAAACCTC
>DAHUXF010000627.1 GCA_027307295.1 Acidobacteriaceae bacterium | reverse complement strand
TCGCAGATTGAGCGGCTGGAAAAGAACCTGGCAGACGAAATCCGAATCCTGACCGACGAGCGTTTGAAGCGTCTTGAAGCCATCCTGGGAAATAAGGAAGTCCAGGCTGACCTGCATGACGAGCGCACCAACAAGCGCTTGCTCACCAAGGGCGGCATTCTTGACCGTGAAACCATTGAACGCATCTCCACACGCAACCTGAAGCGCATCAAGTATGCCGACAAAGACCCGCGCGTGAATGAACAGATTGACGAGATCGAAGAGATGACCTCGCGCCAGATCGACGTTCTGCGCAAGATCACCAATGAGAAAATCGGCAAACTGCAAAAGGGCGACGAGCTGCCTCCGGGCGTAATCAAGCTGGTCAAATGCTATGTCGCCATGAAGCGCAAGCTCAGCGTGGGTGACAAGATGGCCGGACGCCATGGCAACAAGGGCGTGATTGCCCGCATTCTGCCGGAAGAAGATATGCCATATCTGGCAGACGGTACTCCGGTGGAAATCGTGTTGAACCCGCTCGGCGTTCCCAGCCGTATGAATGTGGGCCAGATCCTGGAAACGCATCTGGGCTGGGCCGGACATCAATTGGGCGAGCGGATTGCCGAATTCCTCAAAGAGAACTCGCGTGAAGAGGTAGTGCGCCGGGAGCTTAAAAGCATCTTCAAGGACACTCCGTTTGGCGACAAAATCGCCGCCCTGGAAGACGACGAACTCATGCATGTGGCCAAAACGCTGACGAAGGGCGTGTTCTTCGCTTCGCCGGTGTTTGACGGCTCACGCGAAGTGGAGATCAAGTCCATGCTGCGCGAGGCCAATCTGCCTGAATCCGGGAAGACCGACCTGTATGACGGCATGACTGGAGACAAGTTTGAACAGCCGGTAACGGTGGGTTACATCTACATGCTGAAGCTCTCCCACCTGGTGGATGACAAGATTCATGCCCGCTCCATTGGACCGTACTCTCTTATCCCCCAGCAACCGCTGGGCGGCAAGGCGCAGTTCGGCGGACAGCGCTTTGGAGAAATGGAAGTTTGGGCGCTTGAGGCATATGGCGCAGCTTACATTCTGCAGGAACTGCTTACCGCAAAGTCAGACGACGTTTTTGGCCGCACCAAGATTTATGAGGCCATTGTGAAGGGCGAGGCTGCCATTGAACCCGGCGTGCCTGAGTCATTCAACGTGCTGATTCGCGAATTGCAGTCGCTCTGCCTGGATGTGGAGCTGATTAAGACTGAAGGCGGCAAGAAGCAGATTGCCGCGGCGGCTGACTAAATCGGTGATGCGGGGCGTTAGCCCCACATTTCCCGTCAGCGCAGCCCATCTCAACTCCAGACCGCTTCCGGCAGGAGTTGAGACCCGAGCAAGAGATAAGCAGCATCCGGAAGCCGTACGCGGTGGCGTAAGTGCCGCAGGAGGACACCTTGTACCGTTCAAGTCCATTTGATCTGGGCAATACGATTACTGATTTTGATTCCATCCGAATCAGCCTGGCCTCACCTGAGAAGATCCGCAGCTGGTCTCACGGCGAGGTGACCAAACCGGAGACCATCAACTACCGCACCTTCAAGCCGGAACGCGACGGCTTGTTCTGCGCCCGCATCTTCGGTCCTGTCACGGACTGGGAGTGCTTGTGCGGAAAATACAAGCGCATGAAGCATCGCGGCGTGATCTGCGACAAGTGCGGCGTTGAAGTCACTTTATCCAAAGTCCGCCGTGAACGCCTGGGCCACATTGAACTGGCTTCGCCGTGCTCGCACGTATGGTTCTTTAAAGGACTGCCTTCTCGCATCGGACACCTGCTTGATATCTCCCTGCGCGATCTTGAATCAGTGCTCTACTTTGAGTCT
>DAHUXF010000626.1 GCA_027307295.1 Acidobacteriaceae bacterium | reverse complement strand
ATGGGCACGGCGAATCTGCGCGATCTGCGTGGCGGCATGGCGGTCCCGGGCGGCGATTTTGCGCATGTTGCCCCGCGGCTTTAAATCAATCCCATAAATCGGGCACGCATATTTGCGCGCCTGGCGCAGCAGATGGGCAAAAGGCTCCCAGTCATAACCCCATTCGTCGTTGTAGTGTATGCCGGAACGAAGCTCATCATCGCTGATTTCTCCCCGCTGCCATTCGTCCAGCACGTATTGGTCGCGGCTGAAGGCCATCTCCACGGCCAGCACCACGGGACGGGCATCCTGGGCCAGCTGAGTCATCAGCGCGGCGGCAAAATCCTGTGAGGCAGCCAGAGCGTGATAGTCGCCCACCAAGAGCACGTCAGCGTTAAAATATTGGCGCGTAAGTTCCGTGTCAGTCAGCGCGCAACGATAGTCACGAAAAGCCTCGCTGAAGTCGCGGACATATTTCAGGCGAACATACGGATCGGCAGCGTTGATCTCACGCTTTACCTGCAACAAGGCAAGCTGCTGCGCCGCTGTGCGACGCCTGGCACGGGTTGAGAAAGGACTGTCCATGAAAGAACCTGGCTTGACTTGCTCGCAGAGGCCTCCCTATTCTCAGTTCCTGATACTCTGGTAGACAGAACTTACACCTTTAGATGCCAAACCCGTTACATTCGACAGCCCATGTACTCACGGTCGCAGCCACCGGAGCCAGCGGCGCTCTGTTTACCCGCGCCTTTTTGCAGGCCGCTGAACGCGATGACCGCATAAAGACGGTGAATTTCATCGCCTCAGACAACGCGCTGCGCGTATTTGCTGAGGAACTTGCAATCAAGGGACGCAACAACCTCATTCAACAACTCATTGGCGGCAAATCCAGAAAAATTCAGCTGCAGAACAATGCCGATATTGGTGGTAACGTGGCCAGCGGCTCGTATCCCTCGCACGCCATGATTGTGATTCCGTGCAGCATGGGTACTCTGGCCAGAATTGCTCATGGCCTGGCGGGCAACCTGATCGACCGCGCCGCCGATGTCTGCCTGAAAGAAAAGCGTCCGCTGGTGCTGTGTACGCGCGAAACGCCGCTCAACCGCATCCATCTTCGTAACATGCAATGGGCTATAGAAGCCGGCGCAACTATCTATCCGCTGATCCCATCGTTCTATAACCATCCCGCTAGCTTTGAAGAGATGGCGCACCAGTTTGCCTGCCGCGTTTTACAGTTCGTAGGACTGGAACAGAAAGATGCGTATCGCTGGGGGATGGAAAACCCACGACAGAGCCACAGAGACGCCGAGAAAAACAAATGAGGCGATCAGCATGTATGGTATTGAGCTCAAGCTTAAAAGGCAGACAAGCAGCTTGTAATGCAAATGGGATAAATGTGAGTTCTGTCTGTTAGGGTGAATCCAGCTGTTAGGGTGAATCCAGCACAATACATTCCAGGAATCTTGATCGCAGTTTCTAAGAGATTTACAAATCCACAATACCGAATCTGACCGAATTGTTACCGCCCCTACAAGTGTGATTACCATCACATACTTGCACGCTCCCCTGTGTCAGACTTTTCTGTGGGTAAAACGAAGGGACAATTTCCCTCATAATAACGTCCACGGACAGTTACGTGGCAAACCTGCTGAGAGCTTGGGCATTCGTTGGAAGCTTAAAGCAGCCCCTTCCTTGAACTTCCAAATGCGCTGCCCCCTACACGGGCTGCATCCCGTAGGTTCGGATTTCCGCACAGCGGGTGCATATGGCGCGCCTGAAAGGAAAGTTTTTATGGCAACCGTACCCAAAATCCCTCTACCTAAACATGAAGTTGAAAATGTACTGGCCTTCGACCAGGAAAAAATCAT
>DAHUXF010000625.1 GCA_027307295.1 Acidobacteriaceae bacterium | reverse complement strand
ATCAGCTATAAAGGCGAACCAACCCGGCTGGAAATGGGCGACCACAATGTTGTCCGTGAATTCGCTACCATCAACCGTGGGACCACAAAAGGCGGGGGCGTAACCCGGTTAGGCAGTCATATCCTGCTGATGGCGTATTCACATGTCGGCCATGATTCCATCATTGGTGACCATGCCATGCTTATCAATCAGGCTACCCTGGCGGGGCATGTTACCGTGGACGAATGGGCAGTGGTTGGGGCGCTTTGCGCTGTGCATCAGTTTACCCGGATAGGGGCCCATGCGTATGTAGGCGGCGGCACAATCATTACTAAAGACGTTCTGCCATTCGCTAAGTGCGCGTCTCCTCGCGAGACACGGTCCTATGGCTTAAATGCCGTAGGCCTGGAAAGGCGTGGTTTCAGCCGGGAGCGTATCCGGAAAATTCACCATGCTTTTCGGGTATTGCTGAATTCCAAGCTGAACACGACTCAAGCCCTGGAAAAATTAAAAACAGAAGGAGACCTTGGTGAAGACGTGGCCATGCTCATGCGCTTCGTCGAAAATTCTGAACGGGGCGTTATTAAGTAGAAGCGCTGGCGAATGGCAAGGTTTAAGCAATATTTTTCTTGCGGGACGGTTGCTCTGAAACTTCTACATCATCTTTTACATCGGCGCCGTCAACAGGAGTCTCCCCGGCAGCTCCAGTAGAATCAACACTTCCCTCAACCTCAGCATCTGGAGCTTCTTCTTTGGCGTTTTTGAGGAACGTATCGGCATACGCCAGAAAATGGCGGACATAGCGTTGCTCTTCCGGACGAAGATCGGGGTCCACCTGGTCAATGATCTCCTGCTCCTGCTCTTTTCCTAGAAACGGAAGATGATACCCATTGCTTTTCCTTTTGAAAGGAACGAGATTTTTACTGTCCAGATGGTCGGCCATAAGCGAACACTGTTCAATAGGATGCGCAACCACGATTGCAGATGCCTGTGAAATTCGGAATGCAGGGCACATTGGTACACTGTTACAACGTGTCCGTTCAGCCCAAACTCGGATTGATAGCAGGAAATGGCACATTTCCTTTGCTGCTGCTGGATGCTGCGCGCGCCCAGGGCGCATACGTGGTGGTGGCAGCCATTAAGGAAGAAACATCTCCGCAGATTGAGAACCGCGGCGCAGCGTCAGTGCATTGGCTCTCACTGGGGGAACTGAGCAAGCTGATTGAGACTTTCAAGCGGGAAGGCGTAAGCACCGCAATCATGGCCGGACAGGTCAAGCACAAACAGATCTTCTCTGCCATCCGTCCGGATTGGCGATTGGCCAAAGTGCTCTTCTCTCTGGGAACGCGCAATACTGACTCGCTCATCGGCGCAGTGGCCAAGGTGCTGGAAGAGGAAGGCATCCGCTTAATCAGCTCCACTTCCTATCTGGAGCCGCTGCTGGCGCAGCCCGGCGTTTTGACCCGCCGCGCTCCAACTGAAGCCGAGCAGAGGAATGTTGATTATGGCCGGAAAGTTGCCCGCCATCTGGCGCAATACGATATTGGACAGACCGTGGTGATTGCGGAGTCAGCTTGTGTTGCCGTGGAAGCCATGGACGGCACCGATGCTACGATTCTGCGCGCGGGCGAACTCATGCAGAGTACCGCGCACGAAGGCGATTCTCTTCTGAGCCGCGCTCTCACGGTGGTAAAAGTAGCCAAGCCAAACCAGGATATGCGCTTTGACGTGCCGGTCATTGGACGCAAGACCATCGAATCCATGGAAATTGCAGGTGCTACCTGTCTGGCCGTGGACGCAGGTAAATGTCTGCTGCTGGATGGCGAACAGATTATCGTCTCGGCAGACCGCGCCGGGATAGCAATTGTG
>DAHUXF010000624.1 GCA_027307295.1 Acidobacteriaceae bacterium | reverse complement strand
GTTGAAGGTGCCGCGGCCAAACCAGTCAATCACGGCGCCATCCAGGCCGCGGCTCGCCTTATCATTGACCTGCTTCTGCACCTGCAATACATCGCTGGAGACGTAGCCCACATTCATGTGGTCGCCAAATCCGAACCAGGGCAAAAAATTGGCATAGATTTTTGCTGTTGCGCCAGGGTAAAGCAGGGTCCGCACAGGCACTTTACTGATGTTGCTGCCGGCAATGTTGCCATTGCTTTGCGTGGCAAAGGCGCTGGATGCGCTGGTGTTGTTTGCAGTTTCAGCCGTTAGAGTGGTGGTGGCATTGAATGAGGTTCCGGCAAAAGCGAACAGGGAACCAAGGAAAATTGAAATTCCAGGCAAAGCCTTGTAAAGACGCATTACATATCCCCCAGACCTACGCTGCCTGGGGAACAACGCATTCAGTCCATACATCAACCATCTTCTTGATTTTGTGCTGCGGTGAATTGCGCGCGATTGTGGGTTAAGTGTGCCTTAACCCACATCAGAGGAAGCCCTAGCTTTCATCCGGTAATTGCCTTAGTGAACATGTAGAAAGGGCAGCGCCGAAAGGCCAATTCATGCGCAGAGTTCGGACAACGTCCAAGGTCAGATTAGCGTCTAAAATGTTGGTTTAATTTAAGATGGTGGTCAGTGTCGTTACAAAAGACATCTCAGGAAGGGCATATGGGTACGCAGCCAAAAATGGATCCTGCAGCAAAGATTCCGGCTGAGATCAATACTAAGTTGCGGGCGCTGGCCCATGATCTGAGCAATTCCGTGGAAACCATTATGCAGGCGTCTTATCTGCTGGCCCAGTCCAGCCTGGATGAGAATTCCAAAAAATGGGCGGAGCTGATTGATAAAGCTGGCCGCGATTGCGCCAAGATCAATCGCGAAATCCGCGACATCCTGCGCGCCAGCGCCTGACTTCTGTTCATCCTGGATGACCAGGGCGGCGGATTTATGCGGCCCTGAAGGCCCCTGTGTGCGCCCGGAGGAAATCCTGGGCGTGCCGATAGCCTTCCAGGGTGCCAACATCCATATAAGTTTCTCCGCAGAATGTGCCGCGCACGGTATTGCCTGCGGCAATAAAGGCGTTCAACAAGTCGCCCAGGTACTGGTCAGACCGGTGGCGAGACTCCCATAACAACCGAAGCTGGCGGAACGTGTCGCCCTGCGTGGTAACGGCGCCCCAAATCCAATGTGAGCTGGCATTTTTCTTTTTGACCAGCACTTCCTGCACATGGCCCAATTCGTCGCAGACCACCGCGTCGAAAGGCTGGGGATCGTCCACCGGGAACAACATAAGATTGCATGCGGCATTGGAAAATTCCAAAGCCTGCAAATAGGCGTTTTCTGGAAACCAGATGGTGTCCGGCAGTCCGATCAGTACCTGATTGTGCCGGCAGGCGAAGGGGTCAGCCCGGAAGAGGGCATCGCACAGGCCTCGCGGCTGCTGCTGCACCGCATAAAATATTTCAGCAGCATAATCGCGTTCCGCGTAATACCTCACAATGTCAGTCTTTTCCGCCGAGATGACCATGCAAATCTGGTCCGCTCCGGCAGCAATCATGCGCTCCACCAGATACTCTGAAACTGCTTTGGGCCGTTCCACGCCTTCCACCATGCGCGAGCCAACGGGCAGAAGCTCTTTGGAGCAGCCAAGCGGCTGTATGCGCGCACCGGCGCCGGCAGCAGGAATAATTCCGATCATTGCGCCACCTCGTTTGCGGCCCGTGTTGCAGGTCTGGAGCGGGCAGCCTCCAGTATTTTGAGAAACTGGCGGGCGCGCACCTGGCCCGTATGTTCTTCCAGCGTTCTCAACTGCGCATGTGCAGCCATCCGGGCGAGTTCCGCAT
>DAHUXF010000623.1:256-1865 GCA_027307295.1 Acidobacteriaceae bacterium | reverse complement strand
ATGTGCTGGACAAGTTGTTTTCTGCCGGTCTTTACCGCCCATCGAGTTCGAACTCTGCCACCAGCGGAAGATGGTCAGACGCCACCAGGGCCCTGCGGCTGCGATGCAGCAGAAATTCTTCCAGCATCAGTTCCTTGTCAAAATACATGTGGTCCAGGTGCATGATGGGGAGAACGCCGGGATATGTCCGGCGGCGGTTGAGGTGCAGTTGTATGTCCACGCTTTCAAATGCCTGCTGCAGGGTGCGTGAGACCAGGCCGCGCGTCCATTCATTAAAGTCGCCGATGACCAGCCGTGGATGTTTCAGATGGGGAGAGAGCAGCACGTCGCGGCTCATCAGCAGAGCGGCCTGTCGGCGTCGTTCAATATAACCAGTACCCAGGTGGACATTGAATAAATGAATGATCTTGCCGGGCGCAATCTCCAGATCACAGCGTATGCATCCCCGGGGCTCACGCCGCGAAGCCGTAAGGTCATAGATCCTCGCCTCTTTTACCGGGAAGCGGCTGAGAATAACGTTGCCATAAACCGCACCGCGCAGCTTGCGCGTTTCACCAATGCGATAGTGATATCCCACGGCATCCGCCAGATACTGGGCCTGGTTTTGTTCTTTGCGTCCACCAGACAGGCTTACCACTTCCTGCAATGCGATAATGTCGGCATCCAGCTCACGCAATACCTCTGCGATGCGCACCGGACGAATACGCCCGTCCATACCGCGAGACTTATGCGTGTTATACGTGGCCACCCGAAATCGCGGATGATCTTTCATGCGTCGGTCGACTTATCCTGAGGATAACGCTATAGATGCTCCCCGGCAATGATTGCCGCCAACGATCTGCTCATGCAATGGTTTGCTCAAACAATGATCTGCTCCATAGAGCGCAACAACATTTAAAATAATCCATGTGCCCACTCTTACAAAATCACCGCGGAAAATGGCAAAGACGCAGGTTCTTCACTCGCCTGTCTTAGCGCATGTCCCCTGGCTCATCCATGGATTCAGCGCGCGCACCGGCGGGACATCCACCATCTACGGGGGCCGAAGCCTGAATCTGGGTTTCACAAAGGACGACTCGCGCGATCACGTGGAAGGCAATCGTAAAATATTTTTAAAGGCCGCGGGCGCTTTTGTCCGAAACAGTCCTTGGCCGCTGGTTACAGCACGGCAAGTGCATTCTGACCTGATTCATGTGGTGCATTCAAAAAAGACTGGGCCGCTGGTGGGCGATGGATTGGTAACCAATTTGCCTGGCATTGTGCTCGGCATCCTCACTGCAGACTGCTTTCCCATCCTTCTGGCCGATATCCGCAATAAGGCTGTCGGCGCTTTCCACGCCGGGTGGCGTCCCACCCTTAAGCGCATTGTGGAAAAGGGCCTGGGCGTCATGCGCCGTGAATTTGGCACGCGTCCGGAAGATGTTTATGCCGCGATTGGCCCCGGCATCCAGGGCTGCTGTTACGAAGTAGGCGAGGAACTGGAGGAGAAGCGCGCGGATGCGCTGGCGCCGCGCTGCGTCAAGGACGTCATCGAGGAGCGGCTGTTCGACCAGCGACGTGACCTGTTCACCGATCTCTCTGCGGTGTTCATGGACACGACGAGCCTATC
>DAHUXF010000623.1:0-246 GCA_027307295.1 Acidobacteriaceae bacterium | reverse complement strand
GCTTACGCTAAAGAGCTGTTCCATTCTGTGCAGGAGTCAGACGTGGTGCGGGAAAGATATCCCATGCTTTTTATGAACCAGCGCGCCCCCGGCCATGGCGATCCATGCATTAAGGTGCATCTTGATCTGCGCGAGGCCAATCGCCGCCAGCTGCTTTCCGTGGGTGTGCCGGTGAAACAGATAACGGCCCTGGAGGGCTGCACGGTTTGCAGTCCACGCAAGTTTTTCTCTCATCGCGCATCACAG
>DAHUXF010000622.1 GCA_027307295.1 Acidobacteriaceae bacterium | reverse complement strand
AACTTAAAAGGATGAAAAACTATTTGACTCATCCCGCGAAGAGCGTAGATTCAGAATCGTTCTTTGACATTTCAAAGTTTTCCCGGTTGGCGGCGAGTCCGGGTCCCAAGCCAAGGTCACCGAGCAACAGCGCAAGCTGTTAAGCGCCGGAGGGCCGGTAAGGGTCTATTACAGCGAACTGCTGGTCGAGGAGAACGTGAAATGTTTAAAGGCAAAGATAGAAGCCCCGAGGTGTTGACCGATTTACCCGGTTGGCGGTGAGCCCGGAGCCCAAGCTTCAGCGTAAGCTGATTAAAGATCGCACTTTGTGAGTTTCGCAAGGAACTAACGCAAAGAAGGCGGGTCGGCAAGGGTCTATAGCGAACCGCTGGGCGAGGTGAATGGGTCAACCACAAAACTCGGGGCTTCTTAATTTTTGTTACATATGGATTCGCGGCTGCCAAGCTCATTCGTAGCTCCCACCAGTCAATAGCCAGCGAGAAAATTGGTAATTGAAAGAATTCGAGAATTATCCCCGTGACATAAAGTACTGCCCTGGTACGCCGGGCCTCATTCCCAAGAATCTATAATCTGCGGAAGTTAAACTGCGTTCTGCGCACAATCCGCGGGCAAAATGCGTAGCTAATTTAGTGCCCCTCTCCCAGGTACCAGGGAACGTTCATGACCACAATCTGCTGGTTTCCGGAAAAATACAGACGCGCCTTGAGGATTGCCGCTCTCTTATTATGTAGAAGATAGTGGTACCAGTGTTGGTCCACTTTTTCTGGAATAATCACAGCGATCTGCCGTCCTGGGTGCTGCCGGGACTGGTCCGTTATGTATTGCAGCAGAGGCTGAAGTATAAAACGATACGGAGAGACCACAACTTTGAGCTGGGGCACGGGAAATCCAGCACGTTTGGCCGGTGCTTCCACCAATGTCTTCCATGCGGCCAAGAGATGGTGACACTCCTCTTCCTCGGCGTGGACGTGAATAGCATGAATGTCCGGAGATATTTCAAAAGCAAAACGCAGCGCTTTCTGTGTAATCCGGTTCCAGCCGGTGATAGGCACAATCACCAGCGGCTTGTTCAGATGCTCCAGACTCAGCGGCTTGTCTGACTCGATTTCTTTTTCCATCCAACCATATTGGCGATGCACGGCCTTCATAATAAAAAAAAGAATTGGGATCAGCGCCAGCGTAATCCACGCTCCTTCAACAAACTTTGCCACCAACACCACCAATACCGTAATCGCCGTGGTAACGGCGCCGAGCCCATTGAGAAACATGCTCAGGAAATGCCGGCCCTTAGTTCTTCTCCAGTGCGCCACCATTCCGGCCTGGGACAGCGTGAACGCCAGAAATGCGCCGATGGCATACAACGGAATCAGTCGGTCCGTGACGCCTTTGAAAAGCACCAGCAGGCCGCCGGCAATCACGGTGAGGGCAAAGATGCCTTGCGAATAGACCAGCCTTCTTCCCCGCGTGGCAAAAGATTTTGGCAGATATCCGTTGCACGCGACGGCGTGGCAGAGCCGGGGAAAATCGGCAAACGCGGTATTGGCGGACAACGAAAGGACCAGCAAGACCGAGGCGATGGAGACATAATAAAAAATGCCTTTGCCCGTGACTGCGGCAATCAATTGTGAAAGCACACTGTCATATCCGGGCTGGCCAGGATCGGTCGCGCCAATGGAATATGCCCTTCCTACATAAGCAATCCCCAACAGCAACAGCACCAGAATGCCGATGATGATGCTCAGCGTAATGCGGGCGTTCTTGACGCGCGGCTCGCGAAAAGCCATCACGCCGTTGCTGACAGCTTCAACGCCGGTCATGGCCGTACAGCCGCTGGCAAAACTTTGCATCAGCAGCCAAACGGTCACA
>DAHUXF010000621.1 GCA_027307295.1 Acidobacteriaceae bacterium | reverse complement strand
AGCCCGGAAAAAGACTGGTTGCGCTCATGGAACAAGTCATAACGGTTCAGCGTGCAACAGTGCGATTGGACGTCTTTGCTCTGCACATCCATAGACACCAGTTGTTGCGGATTGTTATAGGGCAGGGCTCGCAGCAGAATCGCGCTGGTAATCGTAAAGATGGCGGTGTTGCCACCGATCCCCAGCGCCAGCGTGAGCACGGCGGCCAGGGTGAATCCGGGGTTTTTGCGCAACATTCGCGCGCCAAAGCGAATGTCCTGAAGAAGGGAAGACATAGCGGGTCAATTATAAGACGTATTGCTTTTGAAAAGGTTTGGAACGCTGCCATTTTGGGATGCATGCTGGCCAACAGCCAAACGAATCTTTACACTGGCGGAAAAATATTTGTGCAAGAATTCAGCAGTACCCATCAGCCTGATACCATCGGCTTCTGGACTTTGACGATGTGATGGAGAGATAATCGCGCTAGCATCTTAACTAGATTAGCGCGAGGATGTGGATGGGTTCCAGGTAGAACTGGTCCAGTCTTCCTATGGAGATTAACTTGAAAAAACTTTTCTTTCTTCTTGCCGCTTTTTGTTTAGTTTCTGTCATGGGCGGAGTCGCGCAGGCGCAGCAGTTTGATCTTGACTTCGGTTTCTCTGGTGTAACGGGACCGGCCAGCACAGCGACGCTGCAGACCGTTGGCGGCGGAGCCTATCCAAATTTTGGACTGGATTTTCTTTTCTATCACAACATTGGCGTCGGATTTAATGCGGCTTTCCGCGCTAAGCAGAACCTTTATCAGGGATTTCAGCCTTTCCGTCCTTTCTTTTATGACGTGGATGCCATGTACGCCCCGCCGATCGGCAAACGCGCGCAGGCAGAGCTGGCCGCAGGAATAGGAGCGGAAAGCCTGCGTTTTTACACCCCGACTTTTACCTGCGGTACGTTTACCGGCTGCACCAATTTTGTCAGCAGCAACCACTTCCTGGGCCATTTCAGCGGGGCCATGCGCTTCTACGTCACCAACAAGGTCTTTATCCGCCCGGAAGCCCATCTTTATGTCGTCCACAACAACTTTGAATTTCCCGGCTCGCGTGTGACACGTTTTGGCGTTTCCATCGGGTATTCGTTCAAGAACCAGGAGTAGAAACCACTTGTCCAGAGGCCCGCTTTCTTAAGGCGGGCCTTTATCTTTTTGCCGGAACCGCGCTTAAGCACCCAACCCCCTGAAGAATATCTTACGGGATTATCCAACGGGCAACACAGAACTCACATCTAACCCCCTCGGAGCGGATTCATGGGGACGCGAATCTTATTCGTGGACGACGAAGATGGAATACGAGCGACGCTGGGTCCAATCCTGGAGCGACATGGTTTTGCGGTGACCACGTCAGCCACCGTCAGAGAAGCTCTGGAGCAGATCCATCAATCCAAATTTGACGTTCTTATTTCCGATTTGAATATTGGTCAGCCGGGAGATGGATTCACGGTGGTCAGCGCAATGCGCCGTGTGCAGCCGCAAGCTGCCACGTTCATCCTTACCGGCTATCCGGACTTTGATACCGCACTGCAGGCCATTCGCAGCCAGGTAGATGATTACCTGATGAAACCGACGGATGTGCCGACGCTCATCCAGACGATCCGTCACCGCCTGGAACACCGGCGGCCTGCTCTTCCAGACCGGCCATTGAAGCTGGTTTCCCAGTTGTTGCGGGAGAGCCTGGACGATATTTCACAGCTCTGGCTGCAACTGGTGAAGGCCCATCCTGAGCTGGAAGCCAGTCCTCTTTCTGATGCAGAAAGGATGGACCATCTTCCCAGCCTGATACGGGAGCTGGCCCTGAGGGTGGCAACGCCGAGCGAGGGGACATCGCCAGCCGCCAA
>DAHUXF010000620.1 GCA_027307295.1 Acidobacteriaceae bacterium | reverse complement strand
TGGATGATGACGAATTGGAAGGCGTGCTGGCCCACGAACTTGGCCACGTGCAAAACCGCGACATTCTTACCAGCTCAATTGCCGCTACGCTGGCCGGCGCCATCACGATACTGGCGCGCATGGGGTTCTGGTTTGGCATGGGTGGTGATCGCGACCGGGACCGTGGCGGCGGAATTCTAATGCTGCTTCTGGCCCCTGTTGCCGCCATGCTCATTCAGTTGTGGGTTTCGCGCACCCGCGAGTATGAGGCCGATGCCAGCGGCGCTCATTACACCGGCAATCCTTATGCATTAGCGCGCGCCCTGCAAAAGCTTGATGCTTATTCCAAGCGCGTGCCTATGGTGGCGTCGCCGTCAACGGCGCATCTCTTCATTGTGCAGCCTTTGCTGGGAATGAATTTTGGCAGCTTGTTCTCCACGCATCCTCCTATCTACAAGCGGATTGAGAGGCTCACAGGGCGTCCGCAGGAATTCCAATAGAACACGCCAGCCAGGAACCCTTAGCCGGTAAACGCCGCTGGACATTCTTCAGCGGCGTTTTTATTTCGTGCAAAGCCGCTATTTGCGATGTGCGACTTTCCGGTAGTGGGTCAGTTTGGACAAAACTGACCCACAAACAGTATCAGCGTCTAGCGATTCGCTTGCGAATTGCGAGCCTTTAGGCAGACGTCATCGCGTCAGCGATGAGCTGTCGATCAAACTGCACCACCACCGATTTTCCGGGGAAACGCTTTTCCTGGTTACTTTCGAGACGTATGAATGCGATTGATCTGTTTGCCTCCCAGGTTTTGCAGTGCAAAATACATAGAGCCAACTCTGCCACGCAGGATAAGCCATGCCCTTAGACGAACAGATTGCTTCCGCCGATTTGATTGAGCGCGAATATCTCCTGCCTCACTTTTCAGAGCAGGGGATGGAGCGCGTCGTCCTGGATGAGCTTACACCCCGCCAACTGGACGTGCTGCCTTTTGGAGCGATTCAATTGGACCGCACCGGCAAGATTCTTAAATACAACGATTATGAATCCAAGCTGGCCCGCGTCAACAAAAGCGACGCTCTGGGAAAGAATTTTTTTACTGACGTTGCCCCGTGCACCAAAGTGCAGGACTTTTACGGGCGATTTCAGGAAGGCATTGTCAAGAAGCAGCTATTCCAGAAATTCCGCTACCGTTTCGCCTTTAAAAGAGGGCCACGTGACGTGACCGTGACGCTGTTTTACAGCGACACCACTGACACTATTTGGGTGTTCATCCGGCCCGTCTAAATGCCTGGAAATTTTGCCTCATCTGGCACGCAATTTTTTTGTACCGGATCGTTCTCCTCAAGCGGAAGAGCGCGAGACATTACTTTGGGCAGTGGTATCAGCCCTTTGGAGCCTTGTGCTTCCTGCTCCTAAAAGAGGAGAATGCACCTTACGAGTGCCATACAGCGATACAATAGATTCCAAAGCAATGGCTCCTGCCCAAGTTCAGTCTTCCACCGGCATCAGTTCGCGCGCAGCCGCAATTGAGCAGTCATTGCGCAGCATCATTCGCGGGAATGATGAAGTCCTGCGCCTGGCCATGGTGGCTATGCTGGCCCGGGGGCATCTGCTGATTGAAGGCGTTCCCGGAGTAGGCAAGACCACGTTGGCCCATGCACTGGCCCGAGCTCTGGATTGCCCTTTTCAACGCCTGCAATTCACCAGTGACATGCTGCCTTCTGACGTGCTGGGCATCTCCGTTTACTCTTCCGTGGAAAACCAGTTTGAGTTCAAGTCCGGGCCCATCTTTACCAACGTGCTGCTGGCCGATGAAATCAACCGCACCACGCCCAAAACGCAGTCGGCGCTGCTGGAAGCGATGAATGAAGGCCAGGTCACCATGGACGGCCAC
>DAHUXF010000061.1 GCA_027307295.1 Acidobacteriaceae bacterium | reverse complement strand
CACACTCTGCATCTAAAGTTCAGATGCGAGACATCCGGCTGTTGACAAATCAGTTATTACAACTTTCCAGCTTGCGCTCCCATCTGAGAGAAGAGAGACGCCTCCTGTTGGGTCTGATTTGAGGAGGTCCGCGGCAAAAAAGGCGGGAATGTTATGAGGACTGGCTTTAATACTGCACTTGATCCCACGCGGCGCAGCTCCGATGCGCAAGATTTTGAGACTGCTCTGCGGAGAAAAATTGTTGGCCAGGACCCGGCTGTAGAAAAAATTGTTGAGATTTACCAGATGTTTCTGGCGGGCCTGAATGCTCCGGGACGTCCGGTGGGTAATCTTTTGTTTCTCGGCCCTACGGGGTCCGGTAAGACGCGCGTAGTTGAATCCATGGCGGAATCCCTCTTTGGGGATTCACGGGCGGTGATTAAGATTGACTGCGCTGAATTTCAGCACAGCCATGAGATCGCCAAACTGATCGGTTCGCCTCCGGGTTATCTGGGCCATCGTGAGACCCATCCATTGCTGACTCAGGAAGCGCTCAATCAGTGGCACACAGAGAAGCTCAAGCTCACGCTCTTGCTCTTTGATGAAATTGAAAAAGCCAGTGACGCCCTGTGGCAGCTGCTTCTGGGGATTCTGGATAAGGCAACTCTTACTCTGGGGGACAATCGCCGCGTGGACCTTTCCCAGTGCCTGATTGTGATGACTTCCAATCTGGGCGCCAGCGAGATGGATGAGTTGATGACCGGAGGCCTGGGTTTTGGCAACACCAAACATGCCGGACACATGGATGCCGCTCTTGACGATAAGATCACCCGCACTGCGCAGGATGCGGCGCGCCGTAAGTTCTCGCCGGAATTCATGAATCGTATTGATAAGATCGTGGTTTTCAAAACGCTCAAACGGGAGCATCTGGAACAGATTCTGGAGATCGAACTGGGCATGGTGCAGCAGCGTATTCTTCAGGCCACCGGCAACAGCCAGTTTGTATTTTCCTGCACGGCTCCGGTCAAGGCCTTCCTGTTGCAGGAGGGTACTGATCCTAAGTATGGCGCGCGCCATCTGAAACGCGCCATTGAGAAGAACCTTGTGTTCCCCCTGGCCAATCTGGTGGCCACAGGACAGATCAAGCTGGGTGATTTTATCCGCATTGACCGTAAGGACGCCCAGATGACCTTCACCAAAGAAGCTGAAGGCGCATTAGTGCCGGTCCTGCTGGAAAAATATGGTGAATTGAACTCAGGTTCGCCTCTGGCCGCAAAAGCTGGGCGGAGTGCCAACAAATCAGGCCGTGACTTCAGCGGGGCTTCGCCCTTCCTGGACCACAAGTAAGCAGAGGGAATTATCAGGGAAGCCGGGCGGCGGCAGTTTCAAGACTGAAGGTGACTAAAAAGGGCGGTGGCTTGTCCTGGACTTCAGCCCTTCTTCAACTCAATCAGCACCAGGCGGGCAACTTCCTTAAGGGTTTCAAAAACCCCTTTGCCCTGGAAGGCAACCGCTTCAAACGTGGGTTCGCCTTTTTTCACCAGTTCACGTTTCAGGTCTTCTATAGGCAAGGCGCTGGGCAGGTCACGCTTGTTCAGTTGGAGCACATAAGGGATTTTGTTGAAGTCATAGCCGTGCTCTTTGAGGTTTTCGTTCAGATTTTCCAGGGCTTCCATGTTGGCGTCCAGGCGCTCTTCCTGTGAATCGGCAACGAATACCACTCCATCCACGCCGCGCAGGATCAGCTTTCGGCTGGCGTCATAAAATACCTGGCCGGGAACGGTATAAAGGTGAAAACGGGTGCGAAAGCCGCGCACGGTGCCAAGATCAAGCGGCAGGAAATCAAAAAACAAAGTACGGTCAGTCTCCGTGGCCAGGGAGATCATCTTGCTCTTCTGTTTGTCGGCTGTTTTATCGAAAATATGCTGCAAGTTCGTGGTTTTGCCGCCTAGACCGGCGCCGTAATAGACGATCTTGCAATTAATTTCGCGGGCCGCAAAATTGATAAAACTCAAGACTCTCCTTGTGCTCCAGCCAGAAGCTGCCTCTGGCTGATTCAGGCTCCGAACCACCCCATGCTGAAAGACTTTTTTATATCATACCGGACGGAAGCTGGTGCTTCCCATTGTACGCTCTGGAATTGGCAACTCTAACGTGTTACTCCCCGTTGCATCCTCTAAAGTAACCTTGCGCACTAGGGTTGTTGCCTTTGCTGTTGCGGTGGCAGCGGATAATAGCCCGGTTTGGCGATTACATTCAAGTTCGGGCGCAGCACCCTCACGTCAATGGTGCGATAACTGCTGGCTTTCGTGGCTTGCGTGGTGTATCCCAGCGTGTACTGGTTGCGCGCCGTATCGGCAATTTTGGCATAGGCGCGTTCAATGCCCTGGCGGTCGAATTCCGCCATCATGTCTCCGGCGGTCTCTGTGACGTACCGGGCCAGGATATTTCCGGTGCCGAAGCCGGGTACGCGGATACGGTTCAATTTGTCATAGATGGGAATGGCCGCGGTATCCACGCCGACCCCGTACACGCTGATGTTTTGCGAGAGCAGGATTTTCTTCACCTCGTCAAAGCTTGCCGTGCTGCCCAGCTCGCGGCCATCGCTGATGACGAAGATGATTCTGCGGCGCGATTTATCACGCCGGCTCAGGTCCTGCGCCGCGCGCAGAATAGCGTCATTCAGAACGTAAAATTCGCGTGGAGCGGTAGGCACATCCCGGCCCCCGGCATTAGGATCGGTCACCGGATGGCCATTCAGGCTGGGGCCGCTGCCAAAGGGTCCACCCAGCATGGGCGGACCGCCTTCACGTCCCGGCCTTTTGATGCGATTCAGGCTGGTTGTAGGCACGCTGGTTGCCGCTGTAAAACCGGAAACCTGCTGCACCGTGTGTCCATAGCGGTAGAGCGACACTTCGTCATACTCACTGAAGGCGGCGATAAGCGCTGGCAAGGTCTCATTGACCTTCTTCATGCTGGTTGCGGGAAGGTCAGTGGCCACCACAATGGCGGCGGAGAGCGGAAACGGATCGGCAGTAAAAAACTTTAATTGTTGTGGAACGCCGTCTTCAAAAACCCTGAAGTCACTCGGACCAAGACCGGGGATAATTTTTCCTGAGCCGTCCCGCACGGTGACCGGCACCTGAACAAAATTGACGCTGATGCTGAACACCGGGAGCTGCCCGCGGTCTGTCACAACTCCGCTGGGAATAACCGGGCGTTGTGGCGTTGGAGTTGGCGTGGGCTCTTCCGCATGGGCATTTTTAGGCGCTGGAGGGGCATTATCAGGAAATTGGTTGGCTGGCTGCGCCTTGGGTTGAGGCGCTTCCGGCAATTGCTGCGATTGCTCCTGCGGCTTGGGGGCGTCCGGCAGCGGTTGCTGGCCCTGGACGATAAAACCCACTCCAAAAAAGGCAAAAATCAGGTATCGAACCCCCGGGATCAACCGAAGCATCATTTCCTCCTGCCACTTAGAACGGCTTAAGAGCTCCAACTTGCGTGGTCTCCATCAGCCAGGGCGACTTTAATTCATTGTAATGCGCTCTGGCCCCGATTGGGAGGCAACTCTGCTGCATCTAATACAATAGATCAAGCTTATCATTCAAGAAAGGCAGCTCCCAAGAGCCGTTATGCGGACTTTGATACTTACGCTTGCGCTGGCAATTCTTGCTCTACCGGTATTGGCTCAACAGCCGGCCGCGCCTCCGGCTGGGCAAAAAAATGCAGACAGGGACCAGGAAAATATTCCTGACAAGGACCAGGGCAAAATCCCGGTTTTTCGCAAAAACGTCACCGTTGTGAATGTGCTTTTCACGGTGAAGGACAAGCATGGCGTCCTGGTACCCCATCTGGAGAAGGACCGCTTTGAACTGCTGGAGGAAGGGCAGCCCCAGACCATCAAATATTTTTCTGCTGAAACTGACCAGCCGCTGACCATTGGCCTGCTGATCGATAGCAGCAAAAGCATGGAGCGGACTTTGCCGGAAGAAAAGATCGTGGCCGGTGGTTTCCTGCAAAAAGTCCTCACGGAAAAAGACCTGGCATTCGTCATCAGCTTTGATATCAGCGTAGACCTGCTTCAGGACTTGACGAACAGCACGCGCCTGTTGCGCGCCGGCCTGGAAAAGGCCCGCATCAACACAAATACCGTCGGCATGTCGCCCATGGGAAACCCCGGTCCGGTGCCTACGGCAGGCGGCCAGAACAAGGGCACGTTGCTTTTTGATGCCGCTTATCTGGCCGCGGATGAGGTGCTGGGCCGGCAGTCCGGACGGAAAGCCATGGTGATCCTGACCGATGGCGACGATGTTGGGAGCAAGCTGCGCCTGAAAGACGCCATTGAAGCCGCGCAAAAAGCCGATGTTGTGACCTATGTGCTGCTCATCACCGATCCCATGTACGGCTCAAACTACGGCGACATGAGCAAGCTGGCCGAACAGACCGGTGGCCGCATTATCAGGGTCAATCGCGTGGACAAGATGGACAAGGCATTTGCCGAGATTTCCGATGAGTTGCGCAGCCAGTACAGCATTGGCTTCAGCTCAACCAATCCGGTGAATGACGGCAAATTCCGCCGCATTGAGCTTAAGTCCAAAGACGGTTACAAAATCCAGGCGCGCCGGGGATACTATCCTCCCAATGACAACGCGGCCAGCCGGTAACTACTGCCTGGGCACGTAATAGCCTTTTTTTGCCCGGACCCTGAGATTCTTGTTGTCAGCAATGATCTGGATGGGCCGGAACTTGCCATCGGTAACAAAGCGGTCTGGCCGGTAAGAAATTGAGTACTGGCTGCGCAGCTCTTCCTGGATTGCAGAAAAAGCAGAGGAAACCTCATCGAGCTTGGTGGGAAAAAAGGCGCGTCCCCCGGTAGCTTCTGCCAGGGCCTTAAGATGGTCATCCCCTTTGGTGTGACTATTCATAAGAGAAGTGCTGACGGCGAAGATGACGACCTCCGCGCGCTGCGCCATGTCAATGGCTTCTTCGCGCCGGACGCGGCTCTGATTGTCATCGCCATCGGACACCAGAATAATGGCCCTGCGGACGGCATTGGCAGCAGGTTCTTTCATCAGCTTGTCACGGCAGGCAAAATAAACCGCATCCCACAATGCCGTGCCCCCGCCTGCCTTAATGCCTTTCACGCCATTTCTCAGCTTATCCAGGTCGCCGGTGAAATCCTGGGTGACGTCCCATGTTTCATCAAAGGCCAGAATAAACGCCTGGTCGGATTTGGGGCGGATGACCTCATAGAGAAACTCTGATATGGCGTCCTTCTCAAACTGAAAGCGGTCGCGGATGGAGTTGCTGGAGTCAATCAGCAGCCCAACGTACAGCGGCAAGTCAGTCTGGGCCCGGAAATTAATGATTTTTTGCGGAGGCTGATTGTTGTCCAGAATGCGGAACTGTTCCTGCTTCAGATCTCTTACGAACACGCCTTGTTTGTCCACTACCGTGAAAACAACGTTTACCTCGTCCGTGCGTACGCGCACCGTGGGGAGGTTGCGGGGATTGTCAGGGCTCTGCGCTGCTCCCGCCGCCTGTGAAGATGTGGCAGCAGACTGTGAAGAAGCAGGCTGCGTCTGTGCGCTCATGGACAGGACAAACAGGAAACACAAAACCAGAAGCTTGAATGAATGCATGGGGACTCTCAATGTGATGCAGACATTATAGATGGAATGCTCCGTGGGAAGCAGTTGGACAAGCCCTCTTCCAAAATCTGATGATGTCTTTCTTCCCCGCTGTGCATTAAGCGCCAGGAAATTGTGAAGATCACTGCCGCAAGGTTGATTCTGCTGTTATCTTGAATGCGGAAGGGTTCCGTGCGGACGGCGCAAATCAGCGAGTTCATAAAAAGGGAACGATGGCCGGAGGCGATTGCCGCGCTGGAAAAGCTCTCTTCAGCGGAAGGCGCTGATTGCTTTGGCAGCCTGGCGGACGAGGAGCAGCAGGCATTATTCAGCCAGTTGCCGGTAGAGCTTGCAGCACGGATTCTTTCCCATTTTCCTTATTATCTGCAATACGTTTTGCTGCACACGCGCACACCAGCGGACATGCGCGCCGTGCTGGACTATATGCCGCCGGATGAGCGCATGCAACTTCTGGACGAGCTGCCGGACGAGGCATGGGAACGGCTGGAAGAAGAAATTGGCGAACTGAAGCGGCCGCCTTTGCCATCTTCTCCAGCGCCACCTTCTCCAGTTGCAAAAACCGTTCTGCCCTCACAGCGCACATCGCCTTCGGCCCCGGTAATCCGTTCCGTGGTCGCTTCGCCTGCAACGAAAGTCGCACCGGCTGCGCTGCCTGTTCGGGAAGCTCCGCTGGAGGCGATCATTGAAGCTCGCGGACTGGAAAAATCTTTTCCTCAAGCGGATGGGCACAATGTGCAGATCATTGCACCGCTGGACCTCTCGATCTATCCCGGTACGGTGGTTGCGTTGCTGGGAGCGTCAGGATCAGGGAAGTCAACGTTGCTGCGAATGCTCTCCGGCCTGAGCCAGCCTTCCTCGGGTCAGGTGTTGTGGCGCGGGCGCGATCTTGCTCAGACCGTCCCTAACGTTGCCATTGTTTTTCAGAGCTTTGCTCTCTTTCCCTGGCTCACAGTTCTGGAAAATGTCGAAGCGCCGCTGCTGGCGCGGGCCATTCTGGAGCCGGAACGGCGCAAGCGCGCCATGCGCGCCATCAACACAGTGGGGCTGAAAGGCTTTGAAAATGCGTATCCCAAAGAGCTTTCCGGCGGGATGAAGCAGCGGGTGGGCTTTGCCCGCGCTCTGGCTGTGCAGCCAGAAGTGCTGTTCATGGACGAGCCGTTTTCTGCGCTGGATGTTCTCACAGCAGAAAACCTGCGCGGTGAGCTGCTGGACTTATGGCTGGGCGACAAGATGGACATCAAAACCATCTTTATTGTGACCCATAATATTGAAGAAGCGGTGCTGCTGGCGGACCGTGTGATTGTGCTGGGAAGGAATCCGGCCCGTATTCGTGCCGATTTCCGCATCACGCTGCCGCGTCCACGCGATCGCAAGTCCCCACAGTTTGTAATCTTTGTCGACTACATTTACAAAGTCATGACCAGCACTGATGCCGTTGTGGTTCCACCTTCGCCCGGCAAAACAACTGAGGCGTCCCGTTATCCACTGCTGCCTCACGCGCGTCCGGGGGGCATTGCAGGATTGCTGGAAGTCTTGATCGACACACAGGGAACAGAAGACCTTTACCATCTGGCAGAGAGACTGCTGATGGAGGTTGACGACCTTTTCCCTATTGTGGATGCGGCCGTGCTGCTGGGTTTCGCCACGCTGGAAGAGGGCGATGTGAACATCACGCCGGAAGGAAAAACCTGGGCCGAGGCGGACGTAAGCACGCAGAAAAAGTTGTTTCGCGAGGCCGCGCTCGCCCGCATTCTTCTCTTTCAGCAGATGGTCAGGATTTTGCGAGAAAAATCCGACCATAGCATCCCCCTTGAACTGTTCCGCGACATTCTGGACGAGCACCATTCTGAAGTGGATATCCAGCGGCAACTGGAGACGGTCCTGAACTGGGGCCGGTACTGCGAGTTGTTTGCTTACGATTCAGAGAAAGAGCGGCTCTATCTGCCCTCGGATGCAGATGCGGTAACAGAGGAAGACAATCCTGAATTTCCAGCGCGCTCCGTTTAAATAAACAATCATGAATGAGCACCGCCATAACCCAGCGAACGCAGCGCGCATCCCCTGGCCTTCCTTGCCGTGGGTGGGCCGCTCATTTCTGATTGATGTTCCCATCTTCGCCGTAGGAGTTGCTGTCCTTTATATTGTGGTGGCGCTGGCGCGGTATTGGTCCGGCCCGCTTACGCCGCAGGTAGAGATTGACCTGCATGCGCGCGCACTGCCGCTCTACGCTCTCTATTCAACTCTGCGTATTGCCATTGCTTATCTGTTGAGCCTGGTCTTCACGTTGGTCTATGGATACATTGCGGCCTACAATGCCCGCGCGGAACGGTTCATGGTCCCGCTGCTGGATGTCCTGCAATCCATTCCAGTTCTCAGCTTTTTGCCCGGTGTAATGCTGGCGATGGTTGCCCTGTTTCCGCACCGCCAGCTTGGGGTGGAAATGGGATCGATTCTGCTGATCTTTACCGGACAGGTGTGGAACATGGCTTTCAGCTTTTACGCCTCGCTCAAGAGCATCCCACGCGAAATGCGCGAAGCTGCCAAGATCTACGGATTCAGCTGGTGGCAGCGCTTCACCGAGGTGGAGTTGCCGTTCGCCGCGATCGGGCTGGTCTGGAACTCCATGATGTCGGTTGCGGGCGGCTGGTTTTTTCTTATGGCGTGCGAGATGTTTGTGCTGGGCAAACGTGACTTTCGCTTGCCAGGGCTCGGTTCTTATCTCCAGACCGCAGCCAGCACGGGCAATACTCGCGCCATTTTTTCCGGCGTGGCGGCAATGATAGCAATTGTGGTGCTGACCGACCAATTGGTATGGCGTCCGGCGGTGGCCTGGGCGCAAAAGTTTAAGTTTGAAAACGTGGAAGCAGCGGAGATTGTGCATTCGCCGGTATTGACCTTGATACGGCGGTCCAGGCTGTTGGGCTTGCTCACACGCAAGACCGTGACGCCTTTTTTTGAATCACTACAGTTGCGCTTTGCAAAAAGCAACGGAAACGCCAGCGCAGCGGCAACCACGGTGGGTAGGCGCAGTTGGTGGCTTGCCATGGTTGGATTGATTGCTTTGGCTGGGGCCCTTTACCTGGCTTCACGCGGCGTGGTCTTGCTGGCGGGAGTGAGTACCACAGAATTACACATGATCGTCCGAGGACTGCTTGCCACGCTTGCTCGCGTGACTGTGGCCCTGGTGCTGGGCTGCCTATGGACCGTTCCAGCGGGCGTGGCGATTGGAACGCAGCCTCGTCTGGCGAAGATTGCTCAGCCGCTGGCGCAGATTGCCGCATCAGTGCCAGCAACAGCGTTGTTCCCGGTGGTGGTGCTGGCTCTGGTCCGCATGGGCGGCGGTTTGGGGATTGCATCGATCCTGTTGTTGCTTCTGGGGACGCAGTGGTATCTGTTATTCAATGTGATTGCCGGGGCCAGTGCGATTCCCACAGAGCTCGAGGAAGCCTGCAAAATCTATCGCTTTAATCGCTGGGAGCGTTGGCGCAAGCTGGTGCTGCCTGCGATTTTTCCTTACCTTATTACAGCATTGATTACCGCATCAGGTGGCGCGTGGAATGCCAGCATTGTGGCCGAATATTTTCATTTGCAAGGCAGAATTTTCTCCACCACTGGATTGGGCGCGCTGATCAGCCAGGCATCCGATGACGGCAACTTCCGGTTGCTTTTTGCTGCAACCGTTTTTATGGCGGGGACCGTAGTGCTCATCAACCGGCTGGTGTGGCGGCGGCTCTATCGTCTGGCGTCGATTCGCTTTACATTGAATATGTAAATGCCGCAGGTCATCTGTCTATCAATTTATTTTCGGTGCGCTGTCTGATATCCAAAGTGGAGACCTTTAACAAGATTCCGGCAGGCTGGTCAGCAACAGGCCCGCGGGGAAGAAAAAGAATGCCTGGAATGGATTGAAGCCAACTGGACGGACATGCGTCCAAAAAGCCTGATTGAGGCCATGAGCAAAAAACAGTAGGAGGACGATGAACTCACAGCCCAAATGGTTTGAGCGCCTGCCCGGCACTAAAGATGAAGCGCTCCGGCTGTTCTGCTTCCCTTACGCTGGAGGCAGTACGCAGGTGTTTCGCAGCTGGCAGCGCCATTTTTCGCCCCAGGTGGCTCTGTCTCTGGCGCATTTGCCGGGACGGGCGGCGCGCACCGCCGAGCCTGCCATGAAAGCGCTTAAGCCGCTGGTGCATGCTCTGGCCGACGCTATCATTCCGCAAATGCCTCCGGCCTTTGCCTTTTGGGGGCACAGCATGGGGGCGCTGATCAGCTTTGAACTGGCCCGCGAACTGCGGCGGCGCAATCAGCATGGCCTCGTGGCAATCTTCGTTTCCGGCCGCGGCGCGCCTCAACTGCCTGATCCTTATCCGCCCGCTTTCGATCTTCCCGAGCCGGAATTCATTGCCGAGCTGCAGCGTTTAAATGGCACGCCGAGGGAATTACTGGCCCACCCTGAATTAAAAGATTTCTTTCTGCCGACCATCCGGGCTGATTTTGAACTGGTAGAAACTTATGTCTATGAGCCGGGCGAGCCTCTCAGCTGCGCTATCCATGCCTATGGCGGTTTGCAGGATGAAACTGTGCCCGCAGCCAGCGTGCGCGCATGGCGGCAACAAACATCGGGAGCCTTTAAGGTGCGGATGTTTCCCGGCGATCATTTCTTTATTAACAGTTCCGCAGACTTGGTGCCTGTGCTTCGGCGCGATGTGTTCGATTATCTGCCGAAACCTGCCGGTTCTCGCCCTGAGTAAGCAAAGAGTCCGTAGCCTTGTGCCTCAGGAACCGCTGGAAGCGCAAGCAAGGAAGATAGCAAAGATCCAATGGACCACTCGAAATCCGGCGGCGATAAATCTCGCGTTACATTCAGCCAGGTGCTGGGCAACCGGCGTTTTTGCATGCTTTGGCTGGCGCGTTTTGCCAGCAGCGTAGGGAGACTGGCTGGCAATTCTGCTGATTACCGCTTCTTTCCGTGGCACAGCTCTCTTGGCACATTCATTTATGAGCTGAGCCATTGATGAGCGCCTGCGCCTTCTGCCACGCTCGCTGGCCAACCTTTTTTCCGGTTTGTCTCCCGTATAGGTCGCCATCGGCAAAATGAATTCCGCAATAACGCCGTGACATGC
>DAHUXF010000619.1 GCA_027307295.1 Acidobacteriaceae bacterium | reverse complement strand
GGATGAAGGTCAAATGCTTCGGGTTGAAGGCTTGAAAAAGGTTTTCCGGTCCGGCGCATCGGATCTGGTGCTCTTTGAAAATCTGTCGTTTGAGGTAAAGCGAGGAGAAATGCTCGCCATCGTGGGCGAATCGGGAGCCGGGAAGAGTACCCTTTTGCACATCCTGAGCGCTCTTGATCGTGCTTCCGCAGGTGACGTATACTGCGCCAACTTGCGAATTAACACTTTGTCCCACGACGAAGCTGCGGACTTTCGCAATCGCGAGACGGGCTTCGTATGGCAGTTTCACTACCTGCTGCCGGAATTTTCGGCGCAAGAGAATGTTGCCATGCCTCTATTGATGAGAGGGACCACGTACCGGCACGCCATGGAAAAAGCTGCCGGATGGTTGCGGGAAGTTGGCTTGGAAGCCCGCAGTCATCACCGTGCCGGAGAACTTTCCGGAGGCGAGCAACAGCGAGTCGCTTTGGCCAGGGCCCTGATTACCGGACCTGGGATTCTGATGGCCGATGAGCCTACGGGTGACTTGGACAACCGGACCGCAGAAATGGTGTTTGAACTAGTGCAAAAACTTCATCGAGACTACCGGCTCACGTCCCTCATCGTCACCCATAACCTTGAGTTTGCCCGCCGGTGTGATCGTGTTTTGCGGCTGCATCACGGAATGGCCGAGGAGGTGTTGCCCTCTTCGCTGAATGAGTGAAGGGAGCACAGGGACGGGTTTTAGATTTTTATCTGCCGGATTTTTCGGCAGATTGTGGTTTGTCCGGCGCAGCACGCTGGCCTTCCGTGACGGAGGCGCTGGCTGGACAGATAGGCTTCTTTCCGGAGGGCTTGAGTTTCGCGTTCCGAAAGAGAGAATGATGTTTCCGGCAGAGGTGACTGGAAGCATCGGGGTGAGGGGAATATGTTCGAGCGGTATACAGAGAAAGCCAGGCGCGTAATCTTCTTTGCAAGATACGAGGCCAGCCAGTTTGGAAGCCCCTACATCGAGACCGAGCATCTCCTGCTGCTGGGCTTGTTGCGTGAAGACAAGGCGTTAACCACCCTCTTTCTGCGCTCTCATGCGTCGGTAGAGTCCATCCGTAAGCAGATCGAAGGGCACACCACGATCCGGGAGAAGGTCTCCACTTCTGTGGACCTGCCTTTAAGCAATGAATGCAAACGGGTACTTGCGTATGCAGCTGAAGAAGCTGAACGCCTCAGCCATAAGCACATCGGGACGGAACACCTCCTGCTGGGGCTTTTGCGCGAAGAAAAATGCTTTGCAGCGGAAATCCTGCATGAGCGTGGGCTCCGCCTGAGCGCCATTCGTGAAGAACTGGCGCGCAGCACGCAGGAAAAGGCGCAGCCCCAGCGCGGCTCCAACCGCGAATCATCTCTGCTGGCAGAGTTCTCGCGCGATCTCACGCAGGCCGCCATGGACTCCCAGCTTGATCCGCTGGTGGGCCGTGAAGGCGAAGTCGAGCGCGTGATCCAGATTCTCTGCCGCCGCACCAAAAATAATCCCGTGTTGATTGGCGAGCCGGGCGTTGGCAAGACCGCCATCGCCGAAGGGCTGGCCCAGAAGATCATTGCAGGCGAAGTGCCTGAATTCCTTGCGGACAAGCGCATCCTCTCTCTCGATCTCTCCCTCATCGTTGCCGGCACGAAATACCGCGGACAATTTGAAGAGCGCCTCAAGACCATCATGAAAGAGTTGATGGAGAGCCAGAATTCCATCGTGTTCATCGACGAGTTGCACACGCTGGTGGGGGCGGGTGCGGCGGAGGGGGCGACCGACGCGGCCAATATCATGAAGCCGCAGCTGGCACGGGGAGAGTTGCGGGCCATCGGGGCGACGACCCTGGACGAATACCGCAAGCACATCGAAA
>DAHUXF010000618.1 GCA_027307295.1 Acidobacteriaceae bacterium | reverse complement strand
GTTCGTCATCCCCAATCATTGCCCTTGGCACCGTGCCGGGTCCTACATTAGTCACGCCGGCCGCCAAAAATCTCATCTCAGTTACTGCAGTCGGCGCGAGAATAACACCGAAAACCGTGAGATTTTCATTTGATTCCCAGTTTCCGCTCATCATACAGCAAGCCGCCAAATTATTAGGAGCGCTCTATTTCCCGGTACCCTGAGCCCATGGTAGCCGCGCAGGCCCGCGGTGGGTTGCGCTCGGATCACGGCGCAACGCGAAGCAATCCGCCACGTGGACCTGATAGGTTCTGATAAACGGAATTCTCGGTAACTGGGAAATTCACATTCCGGACCGGGCAAAAGCCAGTTTCCAGTAAGCGGACTTCACAGGACTTGGCAACGATCTCTGAGCTAGGAAACTCTCTGGCAATATCTCCTCATGTTCATATCCCCTGTTAGGTTGAATATTCCTCTTACGTCCCTACTATGTTCGACCGGAACCGCCAAATGCTGCCCTGCAGCCCGCGACAAGAAAATGACGCCGTGTTGACATCCCTCTGACGTGGCACGGCACTGTCCGTGCATCTCAGACAGTGAGAGCACTTCAAAGGAGGCTCATAATGAGCGGTACTCAGAAAATGATTGGCACACTGCGCGAGGAGAAACCATTTCTCATCGGGACAGTGATTCGATTTGTGGCAGGAATTTCCCTGGCCTTGCTACTTTCAGGACCTGCCTTTGCCCAGTACGGAGGTGGAGGCATGGGAACCGGGACCTCCGGATCGGGAACGCCCGGTTACGGGGCACCCAGCTATGGCTCGGGGAAAGCGATTGGAATTGGTGTGGGCGCGGCGGCAGCGGCTGTGGTAGGTATCGCACTGTACGTACATCACCGCCACAACGCAGCCCGCTCGCAGGCTTCACATGTGATTGGCTGCACACAGTCTGAGATCAACGGGATCAGCCTTAAGAACGAGAATGACGAACAAATTTACATGATTATTTCCAGTGGCACTCCGCTGCAGGTGGGACAGCGCGTCGAACTCGCAGGCGTGGTCACCGACCAGGGACCTGGAGCGCGCACGTTTCGGGTACAAGGCCCAATCAGGAGCTATGGGTCATGCAGCGCAACTGTGGCGGCGTTAACGCAGACAGCCACGGCACAAACGCACTGAGCTGCGTAGGCAAATTTGTGCGCGAACCCAACCGAACAAAGAGACGCGGCGTGAAGAACGCTGCGTCTCCCAAGCGGTTCCCGCTGAGCGGTGGTGCCTCTTTCGCAGATTCCGCCTCAGAAACGGGATTATGGGAATGTGGCCCAGGCTACCTAAGGCCAAAAAGTCACATTCCGATAAGCGGGGTGGTTTCAATGGGTCGTCGCAACACTAGGACGAAGTCCCAAGTCTAACAATTCCAGTAGTTAAGCATCGTCCGCAAATACAAATGCAAAGAAAAGGCGCCCTGCTTAGGTAAAAGCGAACTGCAGTCCCAAGGGATTGACATCTTGAAACGCATTGCCAGATCAAGTCACAAGAAGAGTGTTGCATCGACCGGTTGAACCGGCAGGACTTCACGGGACTTGGCAACAATCAGCGAATGAGATTTGTTGGGCAGAAAGAAGAGTCCGCACATCCGATGGGGTAGAATCAACGAAAGTTATGTCCCCCGATGATGCAAAGACACACTGGGAGAAGGTCTATGCCACCAAGGCTCCAGATCAGGTCAGTTGGTATTGCCCGCATCTGGAAATGTCACTTTCTCTCATCGAGCAGGCGGCTGGCGGATTTTCTGCGGCCATTATTGATGTCGTCGGTGGTGAATCTACTCTCGTCGATGATCTCCTTGCGCGAGGCTATCAAAACATCACCGTTCTTGATATATCGAAAGCCGCAATCGACGTGACGAAGAAA
>DAHUXF010000617.1 GCA_027307295.1 Acidobacteriaceae bacterium | reverse complement strand
TAGATCGTATCTGGGCGGTTAAATCCCCGAAAGCGCGTTGTTAAAACAATCCCAGATTTTTTTAGGGCCTTCCTACGCGCGCAGGTATTTGCCGACCACTGAGGCGATCACGCCAAGGGCAATAATCGCGATGGGGCCATGGTTTTGTTGCAAAGCGCCAATTGCATCGCCGGTAGAGGTCACAAGATAAACACCCCAGCAGATGCCGCCAACAATTGCCAGTCCGCCGAGTATACGCAGAAGAGGGCTGCCCGGTTGTGCGGAGGGTGCGCGCGGTGGACGGAACGTACCACGGTCTTCATAACCCTCACGGGCTCCGGTGCCCCATTCATCCTTGAAGTGCTTCTGGGCCATATGCTCAATGTGACTCAATTCCTGCAAAAATTCAACTGGCAAAGGTTCTTAGCCATGTGCTTCCCCAGGTTCATGTCCCAGGAGAATGCAATCGTTTACACACGTCCGTGTTTATCTTGCATGCCATTACAATACAGACTCTATGCCCCATCTATTCGATTCTCTTAAGGTCCGCGATGTCGAATTTTCCAACCGGATTGTGGTCTCGCCCATGTGCCAGTATTCCTGCCAAAACGGATTTGCTTCAGACTGGCATCTGGTGCACCTGGGCAGCCGTGCTGTGGGACGAGCTGCCGCAGTTATTGCGGAAGCAACCGCTGTCACGCCTGATGGACGAATCAGCCCCGCCGACCTGGGCATCTGGACCGATGCACACATTGAGCCGCTCCGCCGCGTTTTTGCTTTTGTTGCCGAACAGGGAGCCATCCCTGGAATTCAGCTGGCCCATGCCGGGCGCAAGGCCAGCACGGACGCTCCGTGGAAAGGGGGCAAGCCTCTTTCCCCGGCGGAAGGATGTTGGTCGCCGATCTTTGCGCCCAGCGCGCTCGCTTTCAGTTAAGGGTACCAGGTTCCACAGGCATTGACGGCCGCAGAAATCGCATCGATTGTTCAGTCCTTTGCCGCAGCGGCCCGGCGCGCTGAAGCTGCCGGAGCCAGGCTCATTGAACTCCACGCCGCGCACGGTTATCTGTTGCACTCATTTCTCTCGCCGAAGAGTAATCAGCGTACTGACCAGTACGGTGGATCATTTGCCAATCGTACGCGCATTGTTCTTGAGGTGGTGGGCGCGGTGAGAAAAGTGTGGCCGGAAAAATTTCCTCTGTGGGTCCGCGTTTCCGCAACGGATTGGGTTGATGACGGTTGGAGCACGGAAGAAACCGTGGAACTCGCGCGCATGTTGCATTCTTTGGGTGTGGACTTAATCTATTGCTCGTCCGGCGGCAACCTTCCCGGCGTCCGGATTCCCGTAGGCCCCGGATATCAGGTTGCATTTGCGGAAAAAATACGGCGTGAAGCAGGAATAGCAACGGGCGCCGTGGGCATGATTACTGATCCAGCCCAGGCCGACCAGATCATTCGCTCCGGGCAGGCGGACGTTGTGATTTTAGCGCGGCAGTTTCTGCGCGAGCCGTACTGGCCGCTGCTTGCGGCCCGCGCTTTGGGACATGACATTGCGTGGCCGGTGCAATATGACCGGGCCAAAGCAAAATGACCGTCTGACGATGCAGGCGGTCCCATCAGGCATCCGTCCGTGGAATTTACAAATGAAGCTCGAACCAGGGTGCAAGCGCCTGCGGCGTGTTTCTATTTTCGCGGCGCTGCTTGTGCCGCTGCGCTTTGCGGTGTTTCGTCCATGCGGTGAATGGCGCGCTTCTCCACTGGCGACGACAAGACAATGGACGTTGATGTTGTGCCAAATGGCGTGAGGCGGTCGATCAGGGATTCCAGATGCTCCACGGACCTTACGTGCACCTTCATGATGAAGGAATCCGCCCCGGTTCCGCGATGGCACTCCACTACTTCCGGAGAATTCTTGACTACAG
>DAHUXF010000616.1 GCA_027307295.1 Acidobacteriaceae bacterium | reverse complement strand
ACACTCTTTCACTATCCGAACACGATCACCGCGAAGGATTTCGACGGATGGATCCAGGAGCGCGGCCTTTACTTCATGGACAAATGGGATGATCATTTCACTCCGCTGCTGTCCTGCCACGATCCGGGCGAAGCGGAGCAGAAGGGCGGATTGCTCGAGGCCCACTACGGAAGGGGAACGTACATCTACACTGGCTACGCGTTCTTCCGCCAGCTGCCCGCTGGAGTCCCGGGAGCGGTGCGTCTGTACGTGAACCTGCTTAGTGCCGGACATGAAAACCAGTGATCAGTGGCCAGCGAACAGTATTCCGCGTGCGGAGTACAAGAGCATCCACTGTAGATGCATTCATAGGAGAGAAACTGGGAACCGAGAACTGAGAACTAGTCACTAACCACCCAACGATGCCTCCAGCGCAAAACTCTCCCAAGCCTTCCGCCGAATCTCCCACCCTCATCCGCGGAATGGGGCTCGGCAGCGCTACCGCGCTGAACATGATCGACATGATCGGCGTGGGGCCGTTTATCACCATGCCCCTCGTTGTCGGCGCAATGGGCGGACCACAAGCCCTGCTGGGAGGGGTAGCTGGCGCTTTGCTGGCCGTATGCGACGGCTTGGTGTCCGCGGACTTGGGTGCGGCGCTTCCCGCCTCAGGCGGGCCGTATCGTTACTTGCAGGAGATGTACGGGCCAAAAAAGTGGGGACGCCTGATTTCGTTCCTGTTTATTTGGCAGGTCTCATTCTCCGCGCCGCTGTCGATTGCCACCGGCTGCATCGGCCTGGCGGGGTACGCAGCGTATTACTGGCCTAACCTCCAAACCGTGTACGCGCACCATGACGCGGCTCTGCACATTCCGTGGGCCGGACCTCTGCAAGTCAGCTGGATCGTAACGCCGGGAACGGCCCTTGCCATCTTGATTTGCCTCTTTACCGTGCTGCTTCTGTTCCGCCGCATCACCGTCATCGGGCGACTCTCCAAGGTGCTGTGGTTTGGGGTGATGGCAACGATTGGCTGGATCGTTTTTGCCGGCTTTACCCACTTCAATGCGGCGCTGGCATTCGATTTTCCGCCGGGAGCATTCACCCTTTCCCGCCAGTTCTTTGTGGGACTGGGCGGTGCAATGCTGGTCTCGACCTACGATTATTGGGGATACTATAACGTTTGTTTTCTGGGAGATGAGATTGAGGACCCCGGAAAGAATATTCCTCGGGCCCTGTTGCTTTCCATTCTGCTGGTGGCCTGTCTATATCTATTGATGAACCTTTGCATTCTGGCCGTGGTGCCTTGGCGCGAGATGCTCAAGGCAGGACAAGACAACAGCGGCCTGTATGTTGTTTCGTTGTTCATGCAGAGGATCTATGGGGCGTGGGCGGCGCGCCTGGTGACGGGACTGATCATTGTCACTGCGTTCGCGTCGGTGTTCTCTCTGATGCTTGGGTATTCGCGGGTACCTTACGCCGCGGCGAAGGACGGCAATTATTTCAAGGCGTTTGCCAAGGTACACCCTGTACACCGCTTTCCGCATGTTTCTCTACTGGCGCTTGGAGTAGTGGCAGCCGCCTTCTGTTTCCTCAGGCTCAAGGACGCAATCGCTGCCCTGGTGGTCATTCGCCTGATCCTGCAGTTCCTGGTGCAGGCGGTGGGGTTGATCGTGCTCCGCATCCGTCAGCCGGAACTACCGAGGCCTTTCCGGATGTGGCTCTATCCTCTGCCGGCGTTGCTGGCTTGCGCAGGATTTCTTTTCATATTGTTCAACCGGGAGAACTGGCAGAAGGAAATGCGGTACGCGGCCATTATCCTGCTCACCGGGGTAGCGATCTATCTGATTCGGGCTTGGAAGGATGCGGAGTGGCCGTTCGCAGGCGCCCTGAAAGTGCAATCTTAAAACGCAAAGAACACAGAACATGGCAGAT
>DAHUXF010000615.1 GCA_027307295.1 Acidobacteriaceae bacterium | reverse complement strand
ATCAGAGCGTTGATCTGCTCCTGCGTGCGGCTGTGGCGGCCGCAGCGCTTGCCCACATTGATGATCTCAGCCGTGGGCGAACGTAGAGCAAGGATTTCCTCCGGCACCAGGTCATCATGGAGGATGACGCTGGCTTCACGCAGAAGCGCGGCGGCGCGGACCGTGAGCAAATCTGCCGTTCCGGGACCCGCGCCCACAATATAGACTTTGCTTGCCATATCTTGTGATCTATGCGCTCCGCTGGTATACCGGGCGGTCTTCAATCCACTCGGAAACAGCACGCACCAACCGGTGCACCAGTTCTTCAGAATTGCCGATCATGTTCAGGCCTTCATGCTGGTGCTCGCGCAATGTGGCCCGCAATTTGTTTTCAAGTTCTGATTGCCTGCGTTCGTCCATGCTTCCCTCCGTTATCGTTGAACTCGTCAAAGTCTGCCTGTGGTTTACAGAGCGGCAACAAATGCAGCAACTCTTTCCGGTTCTCGGTGCGCGGCAGCGTCCTGCGAATCAGGTCGCGCATGCGCCCCAGCCATGCCGTCCAGGATTCATATTCCGGCCCATATTCCAGTTCCAGTTTTTTGCGTATCTGCTGAGACAGGGCCGGACTGTGGCCGCCCGTGGAAATGGCAATCTGAAATTCCCCACGGTGGACCAGCGCAGGGGCATAGAAATCGCAGTAGCCGGGATCGTCCACCGCATTGGCCAGCGCGCCTGCCGCCCGCGCTTCGTTATAGACAGCGCGATTGACCGGATCGGAATCCGTGGCCGCGATCACCAGAAAATACCCCTGGGCCATGCCGGGCTGATATTCCTCGGCCAGGTGTTTCAGCCTGCCTTGTTCCGCCCAGAGTTGAATCCGGGGTGTGGTCCGTGGCGCAATCACAGTAACGTCAGTGGCGGAGCGTAGGACGCCCTCGATCTTCTGTTCCGCAATCAGGCCGCCGCCCACAACCAGGATTTTGTGGCCTTCGAGTTTAAGAAAAATTGGATAGAGAGACATATCGGTCCTTCACCCTTCCAGTCCGTGCGGCACTCTGCCGGGAGACGGATCGCGCAATACCGCAACCAACTCCTGTCCGGCAAGGAAGGTGCGCAATGCGTCTTCCGAATGCCGCGCAAAAAACAGCCGCAGGTTTTCGCCGTCCTGGCGGAGATCAAGATAACTGCGCAGCAGGCGTTCAATGGCGTCCGGCACTTCGTCTGCGGGGCAGCGATAGCCAACCGGGCGGGCAAAACCTGCATGTTCCCCCACGGCGCCGCCCAGGCAGAAGTAATACGCATCCTGTATCCGGCCCCCAGCCTTGATTTTTTTTCCTTCCAGGCCGATATCAGCGATGCGGTGCTGGCCGCAACTGTTAGGGCAACCCGTTACATTCAGCTTCAATTGCTGGTCAAACCCCGGCAGACGATCTTCCAGTTCTTCCACCAGCCAGCGGGTAAAGGCCTTGGTCTCCGTAATGGCCAGCTTGCAGAATTCACTGCCGGTGCAGGCCACCGCTCCACGCCAGAAAGTTGAAGCAGAAACGTGCAGCCCGGCGGTTTCCAGCGCCAGCGCGACTGCATGTGTCTTTTCCAGCGGGACATTCACAATAATCAGGTTCTGCGTATTGGTGGTGCGCAGCTGGCCGTCAGCATAATGTTCCGCCAGATGGGCGGCCACGCGCATCTGCTCCGGCGTGATGCGTCCACGCAACACGGCTGCGCCAACATAAAACAACCCCGGCTGCTTCTGCGGATGTATGCCCGTGTGGTCGCGATAAACATCATTGGGCGGCTGCTCACCGGCAGCGGCGTCCAGCTTGTAACCCAGCTTCCGCTCAACCGCCTCCAGAAAAGTCCCGGCATCCCAGCCATGCTGCAGAAACAGGAACTTGAGACGCGCGCGTTCGCGGTTCTCGCGCAGAACATCTGCTTC
>DAHUXF010000614.1 GCA_027307295.1 Acidobacteriaceae bacterium | reverse complement strand
CAGGACGGTGAAGACCGTGAGAACAATCATTTTGACCGTGGGCGGCCATGGATTCAGCCCGCCGAAGGCGCGCTTTACGCCAGGGGATTGCAGGTACCAGGCGAAGGCCGCCGAAATGCAAATCTGCGCCACCAGAAAGATTCCGAGACGGAAGTGCGATTGGCGCAGCGCATACAAGAGCAGCGCCATAAAGCAGCCGAGCACATCTGAGATCAAAAGAAAAAAGAGAAATACACGCGCCCCGTTGTGCACTTTCCACAGCCCGAAAGCCATCAGCAGAAAGCTCGCCACGGCCACCATGCGCCCGACGCCTGTGAGTCCACCCATGTGATGCATGAGCGTTTGCGCCAGCAGCGCCAGGGCTGCAACCAGCAGAAGCAAGCTGAGCGCGACGATCCCCAGAGGCCGCTTGATCTCCGGTATTTTTATCTCCGTCATTAATTGACCTCGGCCCGATGGGCCACGCGCAGCATCAGGTAGGCAATCACCACCAGCACAGGTACCAGAAACACTGAGATGGCCGCGCCGGCGGCCAGATCACTGCCCTGAATGCCCTGCGTAAATGCCAGGTTGGGCAGCGTTTGCGTTGAATCGTAAGGGCCGCCATTCGTCAGGATGTAAACCACGGTCATGTCCGTAAAAGTGAAAATGGTGCCGAACAAAACGGCCACGCCCAGAATCGGGACCATCATGGGCAGGTTGATCTGGAACAGAGTCCGCCAGAAGCCCGCGCCGTCAATGGCAGCAGCCTCAGGAATTTCCTTGGGGATGGCCGTCCTTCCGGCCAGAAGAATCACCGTTGAAAATGGAATCAAGCGCCAGCAATGCACCAGGATCACGGAAGCCATGGCCAGCTTTTCTTCTCCCAGCCACATGGGCGGCGTGAAGCGGTTCACAAAACCCAGCCAGATCAGGACCCACGTGATTACGCTGTAGATGGAATCCAGAATCCATTTCCAGCCGATGGTGCCGAGCGAAACCGGGGCCACCCACGGCAGCAACAGCAGAAAGCGGACCAGGCCGCGTCCACGAAATGGTTTCTCCAGCGCAATGGAGAGGATGTTTGAGCAAACCAGCACAATGATCTGCGCGCACACCGTAAAGATGATGGAGTTCCAAACCGCTTTCCTGAAACTCGGGCTCTGGATAATGCTGCGAAAATTTTCCAGGCCAACGTAGTGAAGATTGGTGCTGCCAATGCGGGCATCACTGAACGCGTAAAAGATAGCCAGCACAAAGGGAGCGCCAATCAGCAGCAGGATGTACAGCACTGCCGGACTGAACATGGCAAAGCCAAGCAGGGGGCTTTGCGCCGCACCGGCAGATTTAATTTTGGCAACCCCTACTGCCATGCCACGGCCCTCGCGGGAATTTTCTTTTCCGTGGTGCGGTCAAAAAATTTTAGCTGGCGCTCCGGCACGGCAAAGTCATAGATAGTGCCGATTTCAAAGCTGTGGCCCAGCAGCAGGCGCGCGATCACCTTCTTGCCATCGGCCTTGCCGCCCACCAGAACACCGGAAAGAATAAATTCCGCGCCCAGGTACTCCACATTTTCCACGCGGAACTTGAACGCAACTTTGTTGGTTTCTTTCATTTCCTCGGCAAGGCGGAAGTGCTCCGGACGGAAGCCAACGATCATGCCGTCATTTTCAATCAGGTTCATGGGCGGCGAGCCAAGAAATGTGGCGACAAAGGTGTCCGCCGGATCGTCATAGACATCTTTCGGCGTGCCGAGTTGCCGCACCACGCCTTTGTTGAGCACCATGATGCGGTCGCCCATGGCCATGGCCTCAACCTGATCGTGCGTGACATAGACTGCCGTCATTCCGAGCGTTCTCAGCAGCCGGTCGATGTCGATGCGCAGGCTCTCGCGCAGCTTCGCATCCAGTGCGGTCAGGGGCTCGTCGAGCAGCAGGAC
>DAHUXF010000613.1 GCA_027307295.1 Acidobacteriaceae bacterium | reverse complement strand
ATTCTCTATTCGATGCACGAGAATGGCTATGACTGGAACAAAGGCTATCGCAAATCCGCCCGCGTGGTCGGCGATGTCATCGGCAAATATCACCCGCATGGCGACCAGTCGATCTACGACGCGCTGGTGCGCATGGCGCAGGATTTTTCATTGCGCCATCCGCTGATTGACGGCCAAGGAAATTTTGGGTCGGTAGATAACGATCCTCCGGCGGCGATGCGTTATACCGAATGCCGCCTGCAGCGCATTGCCGGCGCGCTGATGGAAGACATCGATAAAGAGACCGTCGACTTCGTGCCGAACTATGACGAATCAACGGTTGAGCCTACGGTCCTGCCAACGCGCATCCCGAATCTGCTGGTGAATGGTTCCAACGGAATTGCTGTAGGCATGGCGACCAATATTCCGCCGCACAATCTCACGGAGATTGTGGAAGCGGCGATCATGCTGGTGAACAATCCGGCAACAGCGCTCAAAGAAATTCTAAAGATCGTGAAAGGCCCTGATTTCCCGACCGGCGCTTATATCTATGGCCGCAGCGGAATTGAAGCGGCCTACACACACGGACGCGGCCGTTTCATGATGCGCGCCAAAGCCGCCATTGAAGACCTGAACCAGGGACGCAAGGCAATCATCGTGAGGGAAATTCCCTACCAGGTAAACAAGGCCAAGATTGTGGAGCGCATTGCGCAGTTGGTGAATGACAAGGTCATTGACGATATTTCCGATGTCCGCGATGAATCAGGCCGCGACGGCATGCGCATTGTTGTGGAGCTCAAGCGCGGGGCCGAGGCGCAGATTATCTTGAACCAGCTGTTCAAGCACACCCAGATGCAGGAAAGCTTCAGCATGATCTTTCTGGCTGTGGTGAACGGCCAGCCAAAAGAGATGGGGCTGGTGCAGGCCATCCAGCACTTTATCGATCATCGCGTGGACGTGGTGCAGCGGCGGACGGTGTTTCTGCTGCGCAAGGCGCGCGAGCGGGAACACATCCTCGAGGGCTACAAGATCGCGCTCGACAACATGGACGCGGTGATCAAGATCATCCGTGGATCAGGTTCGCGCGCGGAAGCCAAAGAGAATTTGCTGGCAGCCAAGTACAAGATCGTCGATAAGGCAATTCAGGCGAAGGTCGGCGGCGCGGAAGGGAAACTTTCTGCCCGCCAGGCAGACGCGATCCTGGAATTACAGCTGTACCGCCTCACACGGCTTTCCACTGAAGAAATTCTGAAAGAGCTGGAAGAGATTCGCGTGAAGATTGCTGAATACGAATCAATTCTGGCCTCCGACAAAAAGCTCCGGGGCGTGATTGTGAAAGAGCTGGAGGAGGTAAAAGAACAGTTTGGCAACAAGCGCCGGACCGAGATCACCGACGAATCCACCGAGATTACGCTGGAAGACCTGATTGCCGATGAACAGGTGATTGTGACCGTCTCACACAGCGGATACCTGAAGCGTACGCCGCAATCCACGTACCGGCAGCAGCGCCGCGGCGGCACCGGACGCACAGGCATGAAGACCCGCGAAGAGGATTTTGTCGAATATCTTTTCAGCGCTTCCACGCATTCCTACCTGCTGGTCTTTACCAACATGGGCCGTGTTTACTGGCTGAAAGTGTATGAAGTCCCGGACGTAGGCGCAGCCGGCAAAGGCAAACATATTGGCAACCTGGTGGCGTTGCAACCCGGTGAAACGGTGCGCACGCTGCTGGAAGTCCGCAACTTGGAAGAAGAAAACCGCTATATCTTCTTTGCCACGCGCAAAGGCACGGTCAAAAAGACTCCGGTGAAGGACTTCTCCAACGTGATGTCGCGCGGCATCATCGCTATCGGGATCGAGAGCGACGACGAATTGGTGGGAACCACTCTGACGGATGGAAGCCAAATCATCTTTCTCGCATCCCACGATGGCCAGGCGAT